>JAAKFQ010000006.1 GCA_011064725.1 Chlamydiota bacterium
GGTACATGGCCGCAGCTCTGCAAAAAATGCTATTGGCATTGATCTCTCTTGCACATTCTCCTACAAGATTTGAAAGCAATAAAGAGTGCTGATATGTCCCTGGAGCTTCGATAGAAAAGCGTCTTAAAAGCGGATGGTTGGTATCTAAATATTCCATGAGCGTAATGGAGGTCATCATTTGAAAACTTGATTCAAGCGGTGGCAATAATCCAATGCATAAAATGGCTGTAAAGAACATGAAAATGAATGTAGAGATAAGATCTTGGACCAAACTCTTTGAAAAAAAGATATCGTCAATGAAGTAAAAGCTAAATACGACAATAACGCAAGCCAGCCAGCCTTTAAATGTAATCTTAAAGATCTCCGTACGCTTTTTTAAATGACGCGCGCTATACAAGCAGACAAGAGAGGCGACTAAATTAATGGTTAAAAATCGTGTCTCGTCAACAGCAAGTGTGGTGGTTAAAATCACTGCTAAAATTGCTGTTGCAAATAGTGCAAGCTCTGTATTGATCAACACAGCAATTAAAATCGTTGCAAAAGGCACAAAGAGTGGATATTGAACGATATCGATCAAATGGCTGGTATGTCCGACAAGTAAACGTTCAATCACTTTGGATATAATCAATGCAATGATAACAATACAAGAAAAGAGCGCCAATTTTTTAGAACTTTGTAAGAAATGGGGCTGTTTAATTTTTAAATAAATCCACGTAATAAACACAAAAACAAGAGCAAGGATAAAACTACCTAAAAAAGTCAATGGTTGAAACAGTTTACGATTTTCCAGAACCGCCGCTTTCATTGATTGCACCTGCGCAACATGTCTTGATGTCACCATTTCGCCTTGCGCAATGATTTTTTGTCCAGTTGATACAGGTGTCATAGGTTTTGGAACTGTTGTAACAATCGTTTTACGCAGGGCATTTTGCGCCTGTATGTCTTCTTTGAATTGCCACGTTTGGTTATCAAAATATTTCATAACCATTTCATATACATCTCTTTCTATACGCGCCTGCGAAAAGGCCCGTTTTTGTATTGAATAAAACACATCTTTAGGGAGTTTCTCGGAAGAACTTTTAGGCATAAAAATTTCGTAGTTAAGCGTAAAAAGCCCCGCCTTTTTCATCGCTTGCAGAGTTTTGGTATCTGCAAAACGTGCATCTAAAAGGGCTTTGACTAAAAGATCGGCTGCTTGAAAAATCTTATCATTTGTTTCAGAATTTAAATTTTCACTGATTAAAATCTCTTTTTCTAATTGAAGGCGCAATCTATCAATATCATCTCTTTCAATTTCAAAAATAGTCCCTATATTTCTTACCGATTGCTGTTTTTTAACGCTATGTGCCTCATCATCAGGAAATTCAAAAGGTACTTGCGCTACGACATATCTTTTTGCAGGAGTACCAAGCTCTAAATAATCCACATCGGTTTCTCTTAGATGCAAAAAAATAGACACTATAAGTGTCATGACAAATCCAATGATAAGACGAAACCCAATCCCATCTGGCCAGATGAAGAAATGTCGCATATTTGTAAACTTTTTAAACAACGCTTTCCTATCTTCCGACATAATTTGACCCCAAACCTTCATATTATACCAATTACAAAAATTAAATCTACAAGTGCTTCTTTTTTTATGAACTGACCTTACGTACTACCTTCTATTTATATGAGGGCTGCAAGAAACACTCTACGGTGTCTGATACCAATTGTAAAATTAACTTCACAAATTGACCTCCATTTTTTCAATCAGAATATTGTTTTCGATTTTGCTAACCAATGGGTTAGCGGCAATCTTTAAACTTCATTCTGTTTGAAAAACCTGAACCTCCTTTGCAAATTTAATTTTACAATTGGTATTACTCTTCATCCAACTCTCATAGAGTTGGATTTCATCGTTATCCTTGTATCTTGTCCCTTTCGCCCTTCCTCTAAACAGAATTTACTGCGTAACATCAGTTATGAAAATCCGCATCAAAAGTAAAAAAGGGTTTTTTTTAAAAGCAATTGCAGTAAGATAAACCTTGTTAGAGTTTTTATCAGGTTTTTAAGCATGGAATATGAAGTTTTAGCACGCAAGTTTCGTCCTCAATTGTTTTCTGAAGTCATCGGACAAAAAAATATCTTGCAAACATTAATGAACGCTCTTGCAAAAAATCGCATTGCACATGCTTATCTCTTTTCAGGTCCAAAAGGCGTTGGAAAAACCACATTTGCACGCTTGCTTGCAAAAGCGCTTAATTGCCAACAGAAAGAAGGTATCGAACCATGCAATACATGTTCTTCTTGCAAAGAGATTGCAAAATCGATTTCAATGGATGTGATCGAAATTGATGGAGCTTCCAATCGGGGGATTGATGAAATCCGTAAAATCAAAGAAAATGTAGGCTATGCTGCTTCTTCTGGAAACTACAAAATTTATATTATCGATGAAGTACACATGCTCACAAAAGAAGCTTTCAATGCTTTATTAAAAACTCTAGAAGAGCCGCCCTCTCACGTGAAGTTCTTTTTTGCAACCACCCACCCTTCAAAACTCCCCACCACAATCATTTCTCGCTGCCAACGCTTTGCTCTGGAACGTTTTTCCACATCCATGATCACAGAAAAATTAGAAACCATTTTGAAATCTTTAACTATCGAATACGAAAAATCGGCACTTTTGCTCATCGCCAACGTGGCAGATGGAAGTATGCGTGATGCAGAATCTCTATTAGACCAAGTTATTGCATTTGAATCTAAGGTGAATCGGGCAAATGTCATCGAATCTTTAGGGATTGTTGAAAAAAAAGAGTTGTATTTTCTCGATGAACTCAAACGCGTACAAAACATTGGCCCTGTGTTTGAACTCACCCAAAAATTGATCACCTCAGGAAAAGATTTAAACCTTTTTTTAGAAGATTTGATGCAGCACATCAGGCATTATTTGATCATTGCGATTTTGAAAGAAAAGGCAACAGAGTTTTTACAAGAATCCACACAAGATATGGAAATCTACTTCAAAAATCAAGATTTGTATTCTAAAGAGCTTTGTTTATATTTACTTGAATATCTCATTCAAAGCCAAGAAAGATTTCACTTCACTTCAAATAAGCAGGTGCTTTTAGAAGTGATTCTTTTAGAAATCATTCAAAGCCAAAAACCCAAACGTTTTGAAGATTTGTTAGATAACATGCAACAACAACCCAAAGCAAAGCCGCAAGAAAAAAAGAAAATGTCCCAAAATAAAATGGATACAATCATCCGATTTTCTCAAGTAGAACTCGAAGGCATTTTAAAAAAAACAACGTGAGGAGCTATGTCCAATTTTTCCAAAAAAATGCAAGAAAGAATGCAACAGAAAATGCAAGATTTGCAAGAAGATATCAAAAAAATCGAAGTTATGGGCACATCGGCAAATGATTTTGTTAAAATCACACTTTCTGGTGAGCAAAAAGTCAAAAAAGTTGAAATCAGTAAAGACGTTGTCAATCCAGACGATATCGATGCCCTTGAAGATCTTGTACATTTTGCAATTGACGATGCGCTAACAAAACTCCAGGAAAAAACACGTTCTATGTTCCCCGGGCTTCCATCTTAAATCTGAATTTTGGGTTTATTCCACTCAGTATCAGGGAGATCACTCTTTCTTCTCGTGCTTTTTACCTTAGAAATGGCTTTTTAACCATTCCTGCGATAAAAATCCCAAGAATTTAAGAGAATGAACTCGTGATACTGAACAAACTAAACTTAGAAACTCAGATTGTGAACTTGAATTTCTATGCATGTGATTTGAGCAATTTTTGGAATTGTTTTGTTAACAAATCGTCCAATTCTTGCCCAGACTTGGTCTTCAAGGCTCGTTGGACGACATTTTTAGCAAACGTCTGATCCATTTTAGCTAATATAGATTTGATTTGAGAAATAGATTTTGCGGACATGGAGAGTGAATGAATGCCAAGTCCAATAAAAATGGGTGTATACTTTGGATTGGATGCTGCTTCTCCACAAACACTTAGAGGTTTGTTTTTTTGCTGACATATTTTGCTCACATATTCCATCATTTTAATAACAGAGGGATGCATATCGTAGAAAAAGCTTTTATGGAAACTCGCTCTTCTGTCTACTGCCATTGAGTATTGCATTAAATCGTTTGTACCAATGGAGAAGAAGTCCACGTGGGGAGCCAAACATTCACACATCATGCAAGCAGAAGGTACTTCGAGCATGCACCCTACTTGCATTTTTGCATTAAATGGAATTTGTTCTAGACGAAGTTCCTGTTTGACGTTGGCTAAAACGCCTTTTGCAGCTTTAAGTTCTTCGACATCACAGACCATGGGGAACATGATGCACAACTTTCCAAAATGCGAAGCTCTTAAAATCGCACGCAAATGTGTTTTAAAAATATCTGGATTTTTTAAAAGCCATCTTAGACCTCTATATCCAAGTGCTGGATTTTTGGGCATCTCCTCTCCCACAAGTGAGGAAAACTCTTCGTGTGAAATATCAAATGTACGGATTGTTACTGGCAAATGACGCGCTCTTTTTGTAATTTCTTTAAACACTTCAAATTGATGTTCTTCATGAAAAAACTTAGGATCTTTTAACAAAAAATATTCCGAGCGCACAAGCCCTATACCTTGAGTTTTACAATCATGAATGAGGTCCACTTCTTCCAACATTTCAATATTGCAAAAAAGGTCTATGATTTTTCCATCTTTCATTTTGGCCATTTTGTGCAAAGTTTCTTGTTTTTTGGTTTCGATTTTTCTAAGTTGTATCTTTTTTTGGTAGAGTTTTGACATTTCAGGTTTCGGATAGAAAATCACTTTGCCATCTGTCGCATCAACAATAATTTCTTTGATAGTCTCCAAATCGCTTGGCAAAAAACCGATAGATGTCACAAAAGGAATTCCTTTTGCTTTTGCAATGATGGCCGCATGGGATGTGAGTCCTCCTTGGGTTGTGACAAATGCACCTACAAATTTAGGATCTGCTTCTAAAGCATCTGTAGAAGAAATTTCATCTGCAAACACAATACGCATTTCATCCAATGTTTCGATGGTATGCTTAAATTTAGAAGAAAGGTTGGTCAAAACACGCGTTGAAAGATGTTCAATATCTTTGGCTCTTTCTTGAAAAAAGGGGTCTTTGAGTCTATTAAAATGGGATCCCCATTCATCTACGATAAGGCTAACGACATATTCTGCATTTTTATGTGTTTGGCGAATTTTTTCTTCTACCGAAGACCAGAAGGGGTCTTTTAAAATTTCTAAGTGCGCTTGCATGATATGCGCCACTTGCATGCTTTTCTCATTGACAGGTATTTTGGAGATTTTTTCCAATTCAAATTGTGTTTTTTGCAATGCGCTTCTAAACCGACTCACTTCTGATTCTACTTCTTTATTTTGCAAAGAGGTTTCTTCAAGAATGATATGTTGAGGTTTTAGATAGAAAGGCTTACCTATGGCAATCCCCTCTACTAATGTGGTGCCAAAATAGGTCTGCGTGATTTCTTCGACGTGTTCTTTCATCATCAACCTTTTCATAACTGATGTTACGTTCTACCTTCTACTTATAGAAAGGCTACAAAGGGTGATTGACTGTGTATTCCTCCTCGCCACAACTCTTTGGAGTTGCTCTCGTTGGACATACTTGTATCTCTTGCCTTTAGCTCTCACTCTAAGCAGAATTTATTCCGTAATATCAGTTTATAACTTTATCTCCTCTTTGTGTAAAGTAACAAAAACGCACTCCCCCACAAAGAAAGGAATTCAGTAAAAACGTGGGTATGAGATTGGGGTAGATTTCAAGATACATTTCTTTATTTTGAGAAAAGACAAATAGATTTCACGAGAAAAAGCGATGAGATTGGGGCAGATTTCAAGCGCCCTTCTACTGAATCCATTTCCTCAGGATGTTTTGGATGATTTGCATAGGTTGGCTATCAAACCGCTGAGAAAATGTTTCTATTTTATCAAAGATCCACAGCGTCCCTTGGGGATACACAATTCCTATCAAGCAGGTGCAAAAATACAACCAGGCAATCAAAATGCAGTAGCTGGCTGTTTTAAGTTTTTGGTTCGAGGTCTTGCTTTTAAATAACGAAAAGGCGGCGGCACATACACGTACGATGACCTCGGCAATACTTAAACCAAACCAAACAAACATCAAAATGCCAAGAAATAAGAAAAAGCCCCTTTCGTGCCAAGGAGTTTTAAAACGCGTTTTAAAGCGTTTTTTTACCTTTTCCTTCTTTTCTTCTAAAATTTCCGCTAAAATTTCTATTTCTTTCATTGTAAAAAAAAGATTTAAATATTAACCTAACATTTTCAATTATACAAAAAAAAATAAAAGTCGTAAAAGGAAATTAACGAGGGGGTGAATATGATGTCCTCTATATCAGAGATTTCTGGCTCTTTAAAAGATTCATTAGATTGTTTATGTGATGCTCTACAAACTCAAGAAGAAAGCCAAGCACAACATGCTTGGAAACAGTACAAAACCGCTAAGGGAATGCTTTGCAAGCATATGCAAATCAACCACTTAGACAAAAAGGCTGCATTTGTCAATGCGCTAATTTTAAGATTTGAGTACGATTTGCAGCACCTTAAATTGGCTCTGGATCATACAAGAGATGGATGTTATATGCAGCAGTTGAAGGTACAATTGCTTGAGTTGCAAAAAGATTCAACACAGTTTTTTAAAATTGTGTCCCACATAAAGGCAATCCAAAAAAAGATTTAATTCTTTGAAGGAAAACGCCTTATATTATTAATAACCAGACGGTTAGGTCTAGGTTCTTCCTGGTATTTTCATTTGAAACATGGTATAACATTGAAATTAAGAACCTAATATGACATAATTTCGAAAAAAAGGAATGTTATGGCGCGTGTATGTCAAGTTACTAAGAAAAAAACTCAAAAAGGTCATCAATACTCGATTCGCGGGATCGCGAAAAAGAAAAAGGGTATTGGGTTAAATATCACTGGAAAAACAAAACGTACATTTAAACCAAATCTGATGAAAAAGCGCTTTTGGTTTGATGAAGAAAACCGTTTTATCACTCTAAAGGTGAGTGCTGATGCGATGCGCACAATCGATAAAAAAGGCGTATCTGCAGTCGTTAAACAGCTCCGTAAAGAAGGCCAAAAAGTCTAAATGTCTGTCAAAGACCTCTTTTCTTTTATCAAACTTTTGAAAAAAGAAAACGAGCTTGTCGAAATCAAAACATTGGTGGATCCCACTTTAGAAATTGCTGAAATTCATCGCAATGTAGCCAAACAAAATGGGCCAGCTCTTCTTTTCACTAAGGTGAAAAATTCTAAATTTCCTGTTGTGACTAACCTATTTGGATCTGAAAGAAGACTGGAGCTTGCTCTTCCTTTTGCCTTTGATACGTGGTCAGAAAATATGCTTACGCTTTTACAAAAACCTTCTCTAAAATCTCTATTTTCTCATCGAAAACAGCTCTATCCTCTTTTCAAAATGGGCACAAAAAAACGCCTATTTGCTCCCGTATTGCAACAAAAAATTGATCCTGTAGATTTAGACCAGCTGCCCCTTTTAAAACTTTGGGAAGACGACGGTGGACATTTTTTAACGCTGCCTATAGTACATACACAATATGACAACATATCCAATCTAGGTATGTATAGAATGCAACGTTTTTCAAAAAACACAATGGGCCTGCACTGTCAAATTGGAAAAGGAGGCGGATTTCACTATCACAAATACGAAAAGCTCAACCAAAACATGCCTGTACATGTTTTTTTAGGCGGCCACCCAGCACTCATTCTTGCATCGATTATGCCTCTTCCTGAAAATGTTTCAGAGCTTATCTTTGCCTCTCTTTTGATGCAAAAAAAACTCAATGTGTATCGAAACACCCCTATTTTGTGTGATGCTGAATTCTGCTTGAAAGGATTTGTGCGTCCGAAGTTAAGAGAAATGGAAGGACCTTTTGGGGATCATTATGGATTTTATAGCCTAAAGCACCCTTACCCTGTTTTTGAATGCACGCATATTTTTCACAAAAAAAATGCAATTTATCCTGCAACTGTTGTCGGTAAGCCTAGACAAGAAGACTTTTATATCGGTGTCTTGTTGCAAAAGCTATTAAAGCCACTTATCAAATTTGTGATGCCCAGCATTACTGATCTATACAGCTATCCAGAAACAGGATTCCATCCACTTGCTGCAGCTGTTGTCAAAGAACGTTATAAAAAGGAGGTCTACACAACAGCTTTTCGTATTTTAGGCGAAGGACAACTTTCATTGACAAAATGCTTGATTTTGATTGATGAGCCTTTAGATCTTTCCAACTTTAAGGCCGTGTTAGAATATCTTTTAGCACGTATCAATTTCCATGAAGATCTCTTTATTTTTTCTAATGTGCCTTTGGACAGCCTGGATTATAATACGCAAACACTCAACGTAGGTTCTAAGTTGGTGCTGTGCGGGCTTGGGAAACCTATCAGAACGCTCGAAACACATGAAAACCTTCCTAAATTCATCAAAACAGCCAGCTTTTTTTGCAAAGGCTGCCTCGTTGTGGAAATCGAAAATGAGACTTCTCTAGAACATTTAAAACGTATACAAGCTTTTGTGATGATCGTTGTTGTGGATAATGTCCAAGAAGCGTGCCAAAACCAAGAATCTTTTCTCTGGATCGTATTTTTACGCATTGACCCTGCAAAAGATGTGCACTTACCTATTGAAAACACAAAACACCACAAACTGTACTACGCACCTCCTCTAATATTGGATGCGCGCTTAAAACCCCATCTTCCTAAAATTGTTGCATCCAACGCTGAAATTGAGCAAAAAGTCAAAGCAAACTGGGATCACTATTTTGAAAAACAAGAAACGCATTTGGGTCGCTAAATTAAGCCTTCTTTTCATTTGTATTTTCTACCTATTTTTTAAAAGTTTTTATGTTGCACTTCCACAAAAAAAAGCTCCCATTCAATTCTATCACAATGATTTTGCTCTTCTTTTTGCAAGAGCGATCAAACAAGCAAAAACCGTTGTATTAACTTCATTTGGGCTCGATCAAACACTTAAATCCGTGCTTCAAAAAAAACCCTGCACGCTTTTTTTAGATGCTACACAATCCAATACAATATTGAATAAAACGTCATTTTTTTTAAACCAAAGTGGATTTTTTCATCCCAAAATCCTTCTTTTGGATGATGCGCGTGTGTTGATTGGTACTGCGAATTTAACCAAAAATTCGCTTTTTTTTGCTGCCAATTTTTGTGTAGGTCTCTATTCACCTCATTTGAATGCCAAACTCAAAGAAGCGCTATTCACACAACAAGCTTTGCACTACCAAGAGAATGCATTGGATTTTTTTTATAAAGCGCCAGATGCTCTTGAATTTCTTCTTCAATTTTTAGCTTCTACAAAAACACATCTTAAAATTGCCATGTATACACTCACCCATCCCAAAATTATTGAATGTTTAATCGCGCTTAAAAACCGTGGCGTGTTTGTGGAAATTTTTCTAGATAAACATCCTGCCAACCGACCCACTATCGAAACGCTAAAAAAAGAAAAGATATGTGTCCATATGCGCACAAAACCAGGGATGCTGCACACAAAATTAGCAATCAAAGATCACAAAGCTCTTTACATCGGTTCTGCAAATTGGACTCGTCGCGGCTTTTCAAAAAATCACGAAGTGCTCTTATTTTTACATCACTTAACAAACTCTCAAAAAGATCAGGTGTTTATGCATTTCAAAATGCTATGATTTCTATTTACTGACCTTACGCTACCCACTTCCGTTTATATGAGGGCTACAAGGAACAATCTACGGCGTCTGACTTCTCATTCAACTCTCATGGAGTTGAATTTCTTAAGCTACCTTGTATCTTGTTTCTTTCGCTCCTCCTCTAAACGGAATTTACTGCGTAACATCAGTTATTTATGACAATCGAAACAATGTTTGGGATCAAAATCTCCTGTTGTTTCGATTTGAATGGTGGTGTGTTCGATGCGAAATTGTTCTTTTAAAATTATGTTTGCTTCATTCAAAATATGTTTTTTTCCGACCAAATGACAACTCAGTGCATACAAACGCTGATCAATGGCCCATACATGTAAGTCATGCACCTCATCGACTCCTTTGATTTCTTGAAGTGCAAGTTTGATTTGTGCAAGATTAATATCTTTAGGTACAGCTTCTAATAAAATCAGCGCTCCTTCTTTGATAATGTGGTAGGCTGAGCGAAAAATAATGACAGAAATGATCACTGTCATAATCGGATCACATACATACCATTTAAATGCCCAAATTAACGCTCCTGCAATTAACACTCCAAAAGATCCTAATAAATCCCCTACCACGTGCAAATAAGCTGCTTTAATATTTAAGTCCTCTTTTCCGTGACGCAGCAAATAAAGCATGAAAAAATTTGCAATAAGTCCAATGAAAGCAACAACAAAGACGATTTTGCCATTCACCACTTCTTGATTGTAAAATCGATCAATGGACTCGATAATCAAAAAACAGATCAAGACAAGTAAAAAAGCACTATTGATCATTGCGCCAAACACTTCTGATCTTTTGTATCCGAAGCTCATTTTTTCATTCGGACTTCTTTTTGCAATATGGAGAGCAAAAATAGAGATTAAAAAAGCACCGACATCAGTAAAAAGATGCAATCCATCTGAAATCAAAGCCAAACTATGTGCAAAAAATCCAAAACCTATTTCCACGCACATGAAAATAAAGGCCACAACTAAAGAGACCGAAAGAGCTTTGGATTTTTGCGCGTGATCTAAATGCATACGTATTTTTTTTTGTACAAAAAAAACTTTTTTTGTACAATCCTTAAATATTATGACTGTCAATAAACTACTCCACGAATGTGCGCTTCCTTTAACAGGATGGTTGACGACACGTTTTTTCGCAAAACGTTACAATCCTTTATTTGGATCTGTTTTTTGTGCCTTTGCACTTTATCGAACAGCTTTTCATTTTTATCTTCCTACTAAACCATTGAATGCAAAGGTTCTTAAAAATCCAACCTATCGTAAGGGCATTACTTGGGGGTTTGTTGTGACTTGTCTAGGCGCGCTTTATTTGGCACCTAAATCTCCGTATTTAGGCTATGCCGCTGGTAGTATTTTGGGTATTTTAGCTGCAATCAAGTATCCTGATACACAAGCAAAAAAAGCCACTTGAAAAACTGTATTTATTTTGTTACACTGACCTTATGTCGATCGTAGCTCTTTCTTTGACCTTTTTTCTTTTAATGGATTCTTTTGGTAATATTCCTATCTATTTATCCGTTTTAAAACCCTATCCTGCACATCGCCAACATGTCATCATCATACGCGAAATGCTTATTGCGCTTGTGATCATTTTAATTTTTCAATTTTTAGGAGAACAAGCCTTAGAAGCTCTCAAAATTTCACATGCTGCAATTCATATTGCTGGTGCTGTGATTCTTTTTTTAATTGCCGTCGATATGATTTTTTCTAAACCAACAAAGACAAAATACAAGCAGCAAGAGGAACCCTTGATTGTCCCTCTTGCGGTTCCCTTAGTGGCAGGTCCAGCTATTTTAGCTTCTGTGATCGTCTTTAGCCAAAAAGAGAATAACGTATTTTTTGTCTCGATGGCGCTTTTAATTGCCTGGTCTTTAACGGCCCTTGTCTTATTTTGTTCCACTTATATCCAAAAAGTACTCGGGAATCGTGTGATTCTTGCGATTGAAAAGATGATGGGACTTGTGTTAACGCTCTTTGCTGTACAAATGTGTATGGATGGAATCACTATTTTTATCCAGGAAATGCCATGATTGGAAGAAATGACTTATGCTTTTGTGGAAGTGGGAAAAAATGGAAAAAATGTCATTATCCTCAAACAATTTCTGAAGAAAATCAACTCTTAAAAAATACCTATCTACAAAAGTACAATATTTTAATTAAAGATAGTGAGCAGATCGAAAAAATCAAAAAAGCATGCATGCTTTGCAGCAAGGTATTAGATCTTGTATGCCAAATGGCTAAAGCTGGCACAACAACAAAAGAACTTGACCTTTTTGTGAAAACGGAATTTGAAAAACAGGGTGCTATATCCGCAGCTTATCATTATGGCTCGCCTCCTTTTCCTGCAAATATTTGCACCTCTTTAAATGAAGTGATCTGCCATGGCATTCCAGATGAAACTCCTTTAAAAGAAGGAGACATTTTCAATCTTGATGTCGCTTGCATTTTGGATGGATACTTTGGAGATTGCTCTAAAATGGTGTGTGTTGGCAAGGTGGATGCAAATAAAAAAAGAGTTGTCGAATGCGCCTATTTTTCGCTTATGGAAGCAATCAAAACTGTTCAGCCTAAAAGCAAAATCCATGAAATTGGAGATGCCATCGAGTCTGTTGCCAAAGAGTACAAATGCTCGGTTGTCTATCAATTTGTCGGTCATGGCGTGGGTATACAATTCCATGAAGGACCTGAAGTGCCCCACCATGCTAATAAAAGTATCATCGAGTGCGTCCCTGGCATGATTTTTACCATTGAGCCCATGATCAATCTTGGAAAAAAGGAAGGCGAAATCGATCCTATCAACCATTGGACCGTGCGCACTGTCGATAGGCTCGCCTCTGCTCAATATGAGCATACACTGCTTGTCACAGACACAGGCTGCGAGATTCTCACCCCGTGGGAAAAGCCCGATTTTGCTCAAAACTGATGTTGCGCACTAAATCCAATTTAGAGGGAGAGCGAAAAGAGAGAGATACAAGTACGTCTGACAAACACAACTCCAAAGAGTTGTGTGAGGAGGAATACGAAGTAGATCACTCTTTGCAGTCTTCCTATAAAGGAGTTGGTGCGTAACAGCAGTTTAGGATTCGAAAAGTTGTGATATAATATCTAGAAGGTGCTCTTCTTGAGTTTGCATCCATTCTAATTGCGTGTAAGTATCTAGAAGTTGTTGCTGGAGTTTGAGCACATTTTTGGGATCTTTGAGTTCTTGATCACTTCTTTCACGCTTTAAGCTTTCCATCTCTAATTGAGAGGCAAAAAGATCTTTGCGGATTTGTGAAAGTTGAAAATTCTTTTCTTCAAATTGATCTTTGAGCTGGTCGTAGCGCGCCGCTTTTCTTCTTAAAAGCACCACCTCTTGGACATCATCACTTGTCGTTTCTTCAAAATTCTTGATTCTTTCTTTGAGCTCATCCAATTCTCTAAGCTGCATTTCCATCTGTTCGACTTTCTCTTTCTTTTCTTTGAGCTCATCGAGAAATTGTTGTGGGGGATGCTCTTGCAGCTCTTCAATAAGCGCTTCAAAATTTGTAATTTTCTTTTGCAGCTCGCCTTTTTCCGTTTGTTCTTTTTGCAATTGCACGCGTGTGAGTGCCACAAGCTTTTTAAAACTCATTTCTTGTTCTTCTTGACGCTGTTCTTCTAGCACTTGTTTAAAGGGCACAGGTCCCTGTTTTTGAACGGTGTATTCCGAATTGTTATTTTCTTGGACCCCTTTGAGCAAAGCCTTTAGCTCATCAAAGCTAAGCGTTGTCACAATAAGCCCTGTTGCAAATGCTCCAAATAAAAAGAGCGGAAACTCAAATTTGAAAGAAAAAAACACTTGAGAAAGAAGTAAAAGACCAAGGCCAATTCCAAGACCTGTTTTGGAAAAAAGCCAGGTTAAAAATAGACACACCAAAAGGATAAAACTAAAAAAGAGTGCTTCTTTTTCATGTTGCATTGCCACAACAACTAAAGGAAGCAGAGTTAAAATGGGTCCTAAAAAAGCATAAAAAATGCTCCAGGAGGGGTTTGAAACAATACTTTTTTCTTGCATAAGCTTAGTTTTTAACTGATGTTACGCGGTTTTTTAAGTTTTTTGGCCAAGTTTTTGTAAAATTCTTACTATTGTCAAAAAGCCTTTTTCAAACCGTGAAAGCGCAAAACTTTCATTAGGTGCGTGGATGTTGTCCTCCGGGAGTCCAAATCCCATCATCACTACATCACCTGAGCTGGCCTTCTGCAATGCCTTGGTTATCCCCACTGTGCCACCACTCATAACATATTTGCAAGGGTTTTTGAAAACCTCTTCTAAACTCTCAGAAACAGTCTTTAAAATCGGCGCATCTGCATTGGCTCTTACCCCTTCAACAGCATCTTGCAACTCCACATTAACCGTGATGCCTCTGGGTGCATGCTTTTCCAAATGCGTTTGAATCTGTTGTTGGACTTTTTTAGGATCCTGCCCATCAATTAAACGGCAGGAAATTTTCGCATATGCTTTTGCAGGGATTACAGTTTTGATCCCAGGCCCAGTGTAGCCTCCATAAATACCGTTGACTTCTATTGTAGGACGCAACCAGTTGCGTATAGCTGGTGGAAAGGCGATCTCTCCTCCCACAGCCTTTGCATCAAACATCTTTTCATATTCTTTTTCATCAAACTGAAGATCGAGCATGGCTTTTTCTTTTTCGCTAGGCTCTGATACACCCTCATAAAATCCTTCAACAAGGATTTTCCCAGATTTTGGATCACGTAAAGTAGACAATAGTTCTACAAGACCATGGATGGGATTAAACACCATTCCTCCATGCATGCCGCTGTGAAGATCGATTTTAGATCCTATGCATTCTACATTGAGGGCGCACAGTCCTCTCAAACCCAATGTAATGCAAGGCACATCTTCTGAAACTAGATCCAAATCGACCACCAATAGCGCATCGCATTTAAGGGCTTCTTTTCTGCTTTCTAAAATCGCGATGGTGTTGGGCGATCCCATCTCCTCCTCTCCCTCAATGATCATTTTGACATTCACTCCAAGTTCACCAAATTCCGTCATCATGAATTTAAGTGCAGAGAGCATCAGGGCCAATTGCCCTTTATTGTCGAGCGCTCCTCTTGCATAAATTTTGCCATTTTTTTCTATGGGCTCAAAGGGATCTGAGAGCCATTCGTCGATAGGATCGACAGGCTGCACATCATAGTGTCCATACAACAAAACTGTGGGCTTATCTTTTCCTGCACTTAAATTTTGCGCAAAAATCGCAGCATGTCCATCAGTTTCCCATTCTTCAACAGAAAACTGAATATTTTTGAAATAATCTATTAAAAAAACGCGCGCTTTGGCAAGTTCTGTTTCATATTTAGCATCTGTAGAAATGGTTTGAAACCGAAGCAAATCTTTATAATCTTGTAAAAATTCTTCTCTATGCTTTTTAAATGCCTGTTGAAAAAATGTAACATCATACTCCATCTGTTCCTCCATAGATTTCCTCCTTTTTTACCATATTCACTTTAAATAAGCGTAACCCAAAATACTGTTTAGCAAAGTATATACTAGTTCGAGAAAATATGACTAGTTTTTTCGGAAAAATTGACTGGCATTTTCAACTAAATAGGCGACAAGATCTTCATTCCCCTCGTAAGTCATTTCTACTTCCATATCTCCATCTTCACTAGGATCAGAACAGGTAATGTGTACATAACATGCCTGTTTTTTTTTAGGTTTCTCTGAAGGGATTTCCTGTCTTTTAAAAATTTTTTTAAAACTCGTGAAAAAGTTTTCTTTTTTGGACTCAGTAGCAATGGATTTGAAAGGAAAAATCTTAGGCGGTTTTGTCGAACTCTTCATAAGTGTTTTTCATCATCTCTTTTTTTTCCAATTTAATCAAACAAAAATCACCATTGTGGTAGAATGCAATGAAAAAAAGGAGGCTTTTATGACTTTTTTAAAAAGATTATTACTCTTTTTTGTTGTCAATTTTTTAGTACTTACAACGATTACCTTTATTATCCAAATGTTAGGACTTGATCAATCCCTTGGTTTTAGTACTCAAGCTCTTTTTATCTTTTGTTTACTCTATGGCTCCTTGGGAAGTTTTATCTCTCTTTTACTTTCAAAAAGAATTGTTCGATGGATTATGCGTATTAAAATGATTCCATCTAACACCCATGTTGAGAGCGAAAAACAACTCTATGCTATGGTCGAAAACTTATCTAAAAAAGCGGGGCTAAAAAGTGTTCCCGAAATAGGTATCTTCCAATCTCCAGAAATGAATGCGTTTGCAACAGGTCCTTCTAAAAACAACAGCCTTGTAGCAATCTCTTCTGGACTTTTAGAAAACATGGACACTAAAAAAATAGAGGCTATTTTAGGACATGAAATGGGTCATATTGTAAATGGAGATATGGTAACAATGGCCCTTATTCAAGGCATCATCAATGCATTTGTCATGTTCTTTGCACGTATCTTTGCTCATGTTGTACTCTCCGGGCGCAATAATCGTGGACGCGTTAATCCTTGGGGCTACTATCTTTTAGTACAACTTTTCCAATTTGTATTTGCGCTTCTAGGATTTATGATTGTCGCTGGATTTTCTAGAAGAAGAGAATATCGAGCAGATAAAAAAGGTGCAGAATTCACATCAAAAGAACAGATGATTGGTGCTTTAGAACATTTGAAAACAAGTGTAGAAGATCGCCAATTGAATCATGCTTCTGTAAATGCATTTAAAATCCACACGCGTGTTAAATGGCTCGAATTTCTCTCAACGCACCCACCTCTAGACAAACGTATTCAAGCGTTAAAAGCAGGATTCTAAAACTGGCATTATGCAGTAAATTCGATTCATAGGGAGAGCGAAAAGAGGGAGATACAAGGATTGCTTGAGCCCCACTCAAGAGAGCGTTGGATTAGAGCCAAGACGAAGTAGATTGCTCTTTGTAGCCTCCCTATGGATGGAGTTAATGCATAATGCCAGTTTCTAACTTGCGAAGAGTTTTTGTTTTCTATCTAAGATGGTGAGTTGATTCTCTTTAAAAAGGTAGATGTTTTTAGGGTGCAGAGTATCTAAAAGCTGCTTTAAGCACACAGATGAGAGCACAATATAATCGATCGCATGAATGGAATTTAAAATATTAATCAGTTCTAGGTCATACTTTTCTAAAAAGACGACAAGTTCAAGATCTGGGTTTTCAAGGTGGAGGATCTTTTCGAAAAGATTTGCGCTAAATTGCATGGAAGAGTCAATTTTAAGAAGCGAAAAAGGGTGTTTAGATAAAATTTGATTGAGGGCATATAAGTTTTCATTTTCAAATACTTTGGATGTAAAATGCAACTTCAAAAGGCGTTTGGACAATTCGCTAAGTGAGATACTTTTACATCCTACATGTTCCAAACTCATTCCTGCGGCAATATTTGACAATTCTGCAGCTACATCCAGTCCCCAATTTTGCGCCATACAAAAACTAAGCATTGCACACACTGTATCTCCTGCACCCGTCACATCTTTCACTTCATATATCTCAGATGCAAAATGTTGGTGCTCATTTCGATGAAAAACGCTAATCCCCTTCGATGCACGCGTAATAAATAAAGAATCCATACACGCGACTTCAAAAAGGGTTTTGGCCACATTTTCAATGGGCTCTTCTCTTTGGGCTCTTGCTGCCATGTAGGCTTCTTTTTCATTAGGTTTGATTAAGCTAGCTCCCCTATATCTTGAAAAATCATGCCCTTTGGGATCTACAATAGAAATGACTTGTCTTTCCTTGCATATCTGCAGCGCTTCTTTCAAAAGACGCTTTGTCAAAAACCCCTTAAAATAATCAGAAAACACAACGACATCCACATCATCTAGCGATTCTTTAAAAAGTTCGATGACGGCATTCTCTTCCGATATGGTTAAAAACTTAGCTTCTTCATGATCAATGCGTAAAATTTGTTGTCCTTGCACAATCAAACGATTTTTTGTGGTTGTTGGAACATTGCGCTCTAAGAGCTTATCCACATTTAAGCCCTGTTGTTCTAATAAACTTTTTAACATCTGTCCTTGACGATCTTTTCCCACAGCTCCAATAACTTCTACATCCGTAGACAGTGTTTTCAAATTTAAAGCGACATTACAGGCTCCTCCAAGCCTCGATTCTTCTCTTTGCGTGTGTAAAATAGGCACAGGCGCTTCTGGAGAAATACGCTCAATATTTCCATGCGTATAAGTATCGAGGATAAAATCCCCTATTACTAAGATTTTTTTGGGCTGAATATCTGAAAAAAGATGCAGTGGGATTTTTACCATGTCAGTTCTTTATCCAAGTAGTTGTGTACATAATCTTGAATTGCATCTTCGAGCGGTGTGACTTGTAAAAGACCCGTGCCTTTTAATTTTGTCACATCTGCTTTTGTATAATCTTGATACTGCTTTTCAAGTTCTTTTGGGATGTCAATGTATTCAATGCCAATTTTTGTTTCCATAGCCTTAGATAAAATCTCAACAATTTCATTCCATGAATGTTCTTGTCCACTGCCCACATTGTATATGCCTACGTGCTTTGTGGTTAAAAACCCACAAATGATAGCAGCCACATCTTTTGCGTAGATAAAATCACGCTTTTGGCCTCCCTCTTTAAAAAGTTTGACCGAACCTTCCTTTTTTACTTGTTCATACATCTGATAAATCATCGATGCCTTTGGACCTTTGTAATATTCATTGGGTCCAAACACGTTAAAAAATTTAAGTCCAACAACTTGATCCAACATTCTTTCACGCTTTAGCCACAAATCAAATAAATGCTTAGAAAAAGCGTACAAATTAAGAGGTTTGAGTTTTTCTAAATTGGCTTCATCATCCACAAATCCCATCTCTCCTTTACCATATGTTGCAAAAGAGGATGCATAAATAAAACGGTGATCATTTTTAAGAGCATAATCCACAAGTTTTTGAGAAAATTTGTAATTATTGTCGAGATAATACCCCGCATCTTTAGCTAAACTATCTGAAGATGCTCCGAGATGAATGATGGCATCAATTTCACTCTGTTTTCCTTCCATCCAATCAAACAATTCATGCTTTGGAATAAAATCGAAAAACTGTTTTCCGACTAGGTTTTTCCACTTTTCAGATTGTTTTAGATCATCGACAATGACCACATTTGAATTACTATTTTCATTTAAATATTTACAGACACAAGAACCAATACATCCAGCTCCGCCCGTAATAATAATGAGTTGATTTTCAAATCGTTTCATAACTCCACCTTCTCTTTTCTTCATTTTGTTCAACAAAACGAAAAGAAGCAACCTTTTTTTTGGAACGTTGATGGAAGAGTTTGGTTAGTAATCTTGAATCATCTTTCAATATCTTTTCCATTTTTATCAAAAAGTCAACCACTCTGTGGTTTATCTTTTCTCTAAAAAAGAAAAATCTAAATGAAATCTGATCCAACCTTAGCTAATCAAACTCTTCCATCACCACTCTCTTTCTAATCCATGAAACGAAATAGATGAAAACTTGAAAAAAGACTTGAAGGATAAGCCAACCACTCTGTGATGCATCATTCCTAGGAAAACAAAATACGTGAATGAAGCCAACGAAGGGACGTTGGCTTTCTACTTTAAGCTTCAGCTTTGGGCTCAGGCTCGGTAGGTGTCTCTTCTTCTGGAAGAACTTTTAAGACAAAGTCGGTTAAAACTCCTTCTTTTAGATGTAGCGATATTGTGTGATCGCCAAGAGATTTGATCGCTCCTGGAATGCGGACCATTTTTTTGTCTATTTCAATGCCATTTTCTTTGAGCAATTTGACAATGTCTGTTTGAGAAACAGAGCCATACATGTGACCCTCTGCATCGACTTTTGTTTTAGTTTCAAACGTTTTTCCCTTTAGACTCTCTATAATCTTTTTTGCTTCTTCTACATCGAGTAGCGTTTGTTTTTTACGCTCTTGTTTAAGCTTTTCTTGCAGACGAATCGTATGCTTTGATGCACGCACAGCCTTTTTTTTAGGAAGAAGAAAATTGCGTAAAAATCCAGGTTTGATCTTTGCAAAAGGAACTAAATCTCCACTACGTCCAAGTCCATCCACATCTTGTGTCAATAAATATTGATTCTCCATTAATATCTCCTTTTTATTCACCTGCAACGTAAGGTAAAAGAGCCATGTGCCTTGCTTTTTTTATCGCTTTGGCAATCAAATGCTGAAAATGCATGGACACTCCTGTAATACGACGTGGTAAAATTTTTCCTTTTTCTGTAATAAATTTTCTCAAGGTTTCGACATCCTTGTAATCGATTGTCTTAAATCCCGCTTGCTTAAATGGACATTTTCTCTTTCTTTTTGAAAAAAATGAATCTGTTTGTCTTATCATATTATCCCTCAGTTTCTACAAGTTTTTTAAATTCTAAACTCTCTAAAACGCGATCTGTTTTTTCAAGGACAAAACGCAATAGATCTTCATTTAAATGAAACTCTCTTTGAAGCTCTGCTAAAATATTGGTATCCGCATTAAAATAAATCAAGTAGTAATACCCCTCTTTGTGCATACGAATTTCATAGGCAAGTTTTTTGCGTCCCATCTCAATCACTTTTTCTGTTTTACCATCAAATGTTTCGATTTTGGATGTGACCCGTTTTAGTGCATGATTTCTTGCATCTTCACTAAGATGTGTACTGATGATAAACATGCCTTCATAAAGTTGTTTTTTTTGTTTTTTCATCCTTTTTTCCTTTTTCAATTAATGCCATTTTGTGCTTCGAGGCACATTCTGTCGCTTTTTCTACTCCCTCATCTACCCAAGTTTTTACAATGTGACAAGCGGCTAAAATAAACTCTTCTAGCACACTTTGTTCATCTTTAGTAAAACGACCCAAAACAAAGCGCTCTAAATCTTGTATCGCACTCCCACCAACTCCAAATCGAAGCCGAGGATAGTGTTCGGTCCCTAAAGACTCTTGAACACTTTTAAGCCCGTTATGCCCCCCAGAACTTCCTTTAGCTCTTAGGCGCATATCTCCAAATTCCAAGTACGCCTCATCACAAATCACTAAGATGTGTGAAGAAGGAACACGATAAAAGGCCGCGCTTTTTTGAACACTCAAACCGCTTAAATTCATAAATGTTTGCGGTTTTTGCAAAAAAACTTCCTTTCCATCCAACTTGAGTTTGACAAACTCCGCCAGAAACTCTTTTTTCTTTTTGAGTTTTACGCCAAACTGTTTTGCCAGAGCATCCACAATCTTAAATCCAATATTGTGGCGGGTCAATTTATATTGAAGCCCTGGATTTCCAAGACCTACAATTAAAAATTTATCTACTTCCTCCACACGTCCACTATCGTTTTCCAATTAATCCTACCACTTCATCCATCTTTGAAACCACTCTGATATCTTTTGAAAATTGAATGTCTTTTACGCGTTTTGACTGCTTCAAGCTCAATTGAGACACATCGATTTCAAAATGGGAAGGAATCTGATCTGGTAAACAGCGGATCTTCACTGTTCTCATCACAGGACGAAGCACGCCACCTAGTTTCAACCCTGGACACGCCATTTGCCCCGTAAAACGCACAGGCACATTCACCGTTACAAGCTGCTTTTTATCCAGTTTCAAAAAATCTAAATGCAAAATATCGTAAGATGTCTTTGCATACTGTACATCTTTGACAAGTACTTCTACCTTTTCCTTGTCCACAGCCAAAGAAAATCTAGCGGTGGAAAGTTCACCCTTGGGTATCTTTCTTAAAAAAGCTTCAAAATCATTAAGCGCTATGCTAATTGATTGTGCTTCCCCTTGACCATAGACGACTGCAGGGATCTGCCTTTGCCTTCTTAGACGTTTGTTATCGTTTTTTCCATTCTGTTCCCTCTTTGAGGTTAAAAGCTCCATAATTCCTCTTTTTTTTAAGTTGGGGTGGAAGGATTCGAACCTCCGCATGGCGATACCAAAAACCGCTGCCTTACCACTTGGCGACACCCCAATTGACTCAAGTTTTAGGGGGAAGTGTATCTCCTTTACTAATTTTTGTAAACTTTGTGTTTGTAAAAATAATACTCTCAAAACGTAATATTTCAAACATCTGAAAGTTAGTGGTTTACGAATTGTCGCTTGAGTTCTTTTGACACAAGCATCTCAAAAGGAGGAAGTAAGAAATAGGCTTGAACAAAAGAGGGTAAAATGTTTTTTTACGGATAGGGAATAAAAAATGGAAATTTTGAACGTCGCAATTGAGCTTGCCCCGATTGCCAAAATCGGAGGCCTTGCTGATGTCGTTTTAGGACTACCCCTAGAACTCAAACGACAAAAACACAAAGTAAAAATCATCCTCCCAAAACACAAGTTACTAAAAACCAAAGAGATAGAAAATCTCCGCGTGTATAAAACCGTCGATTGTATCTTTAGAAAGCGCCGCTATCAAAATACGATCTACAAAGGGCGCGTCCATGGACTGGATGTCTATCTAGTTGAAGATCACACCTTTTTCCACCTTTTTGATCGCAAAAAAATCTATGGGTATAAGAATGATTCTCTACGTTTTATGTATTTTTGCCAAGTGGTGATCGAATTTCTAAAAATGGAAAAACATCTACCAGACATCCTACATTTGCACGATTGGCACACCTCTCTTTTGGCCTATACCTATAAAGAAACATTTCCTCAAGCACACACAAAAACAATCCTCACCGTGCACAATTTTGCCTATCAAGGAGTCTGCCCTCCAAGTTATTTCCGTCATGTTGGCATTCAAAACATTCCCAAAGCTTTCAAAGATCAAAAAACAAAAACACAAATGAATCTTTTGAAAGGAGGTCTTCTCCTTGCCGACCAGATTGTCACTGTTTCGCCTACATTTGCCAAAGAAGCTCTGAAAAAAATCATAGATGGCAGAGGGCTTGAGCGCATTGTGAGAAAGATTCAACATAAATATCAAGGCATTCTAAATGGGATCGATTATACCATTTGGGATCCTCACAAAGATCCTTATCTTGCTAAAAAAATTAAAAATATTAGCCAAATTACCTTTAAAGGATGGAGTCAATGCAAAATAGCAAACAAAATAGACCTTCAAAAAGCCACAAAACTTGCAAAAAACAACAAACCCATCATTGCATGCGTGACAAGACTAGCGCCTCAAAAAGGCCTTGCTCTAATCCGGCATGCCATCCAGTACACCCTCAAAAAAGGCGGGCAATTCGTGCTCCTCGGCTCGAGTGCGAACAAGAGATCCAAGAAGAGTTTCCAAAATTTAAAACGGCAAATGGATCCTAATCCTAATGCCCAAGTCTATTTAGAACATTCAGATCGTCTGGTTCACAAAATTTTTGCAGGCGCCGATTTTTTTATTATCCCCTCAAAATTTGAGCCTTGCGGCATCACTCAAATGATTGCATTAAATTTTGGTACACTTCCTATCGTAAGAAAAACGGGCGGCCTTGCCGACACCATTCATGATGTACAAGACACACATGCACAAAAAAAAGAAAAAAATGGCTTTGTTTTTGTTCCCTTTACAAAAAAAGGCATTGAGGAGTCTATCGATCGCGCCTTTTACTTTTTTGAAAAAAAACCCCACGTGCTCGATCAGCTAAAACAAAATGCCCTACATCAAAAGTTTGATTGGAAATCTTCTTGTAAACAATACCTTCAAGTCTACAAAAAAGCACGCCGCTAGCTTCAGGAATTTAAAATTGTTCGCTGGTGTTACGCAGTTAAATGAGTTTTAGAATGTGGCGCAAGTGCGCAATGATGTATTCAATTCCAGAAATCACAGCGTAAATCGCCGCAACAAAGGCCATCCAAAAGCTAATCGCCTGAAGCTGACTTAAATTTATATACTCATGAGAAAAGAGAATCAAGCAGATCACAATGCCAAAAAGGGCAACGGCCTGTACAACAGCTTTTATTTTTCCAGAGGGCCTTGCAGCCAAAGCTTTGCCATTTAACGATACCAACGTTCTTAGAGCACCTATCATCATATCACGGTATAAAAACATGAATACCAAAATCAAAGGAAGCTGAACAGGAGGCAGTGTGAACGTAAAAAAGATCGATAAGCGGCAAATCGAATCTGCCATTGGATCTAAAATTTTTCCAAATTTTGTCACTTTTCCAAAATTGCGTGCCATAAATCCATCTAAAAGATCACTGGCTTCTGATAAAACAAGCAAGAGAAGCAACATAAAATAGGCATAAAAAGGAGATAGTCTCAAAAGTTCTGGTCTAGAATAGATATACAAAAAAATCGGCCCGACAAAGAGGCGAAATAGAGTTAAAAAGTGTGCAACATTTTTAAACATAACGAAAAAAAAGCTCTTGGATTTTTTCTTCTTGAAGATGCTTTTCCTTCTCCACCTGCCAGCGTTGCATTTCCAAAAAATCCATTCTGAAATTTTCTTGGATACGATCAGTTATTTGAGTTGTCACATCTTCAATTTTCATAAATCCGAGTATAGCAAATTCTTATTTTCTTTGGTAAGAAAGATATGCTTTTTTGCCCCAGTAGCGCAAAATAAGGAAATAATTGTGCGTAAAAAGATAGTAGAGCATTTTCCAAAAACCAAAATGTGTTTTGATGATACGCGGTGTTTCTAAATTATATTTCACATATTCATCCAATGTCGGCACCCTAAATTGGTGATCTGTCAAAACGCGGTTTGTCGTCACAAAACGCATTTGTGGTTTGGTATGATAGCGGCTCAAAAGTTCAAACCCACCTCTCATATAAATGTCGGGGTTAAAGCCTTTCATTTTTCTCAACTTTTCTATGTTAAACGAGCAAGCAGGAAGATCGGTGGTTAAATTCCCCCTCTCCAATTTTTTTTTGGAGATAGGGCCGCGAATTTTTCTTCGACCATCATAAAAATCATAGACAATGCCCGCCCCAAAAATGGCATCTGGATACTCTGTTTTTTCAATTAAACTCTGCAATTGTTTCAAACTATAAGAAGAGAGAAAAAAGTCTCCAGAATAGAAAAAGTGCACATATTTGCCGTTTGCCAATTGCAAACCTTTGTTAAACATCTTATAGCGATGGAAATAGACCATGCTGTAGACATGTTTAACAATTGAAGAGCGCTCTGCAATTTCCAAACAGTGATCAAAACTAGACGAATCGACCAAAATCACTTCTTTCGTCACATCTTTCTGCGCTTCAATGCTCTCTAAGCTTTTTTGCAAAAAGTCTGGCGAATTGTGCGTCGCAATGACAATTGAAAAAAATGGTTCCATATTCTTTTTATAACTCAATTTTGAATTCTAGCAAATATTTTGCATCTATCCCAAAACTTTGTTAACATTTTGGATATGTTAACTTTTCAACAGATCATTGCATGTTTAAATGCTTTTTGGGAAAAGAAGGGCTGCACTATTATACAACCCTACGATATAGAAAAAGGAGCGGGTACGTTTCATCCGGCCACCTTTTTGGGTGCACTTGGGCCGGAACCGACTTCTATCGCTTATGTGGAGCCAAGTCGAAGACCGACAGATGGACGCTATGGAGAAAATCCAAACAGAGTCTCTAAGTTTTACCAGTATCAAGTGCTCATCAAGCCAGCCCCTTTCACTATTCGAAAGCTTTATCTAGAATCTCTTGAAGCCTTAGGTCTTGATCTAAAAAAGCACGATATTCGCTTTGTGCACGACGATTGGGAATCGCCCACATTGGGCGCATGGGGACTTGGATGGGAAGTATGGTGCGATGGTATGGAAATCACACAATTCACCTATTTTCAGCAAGTCGGTGGACTGAAATGCGATCCTGTTTCTGTGGAATTGACGTATGGACTTGAGCGGTTGGCGATGTATTTGCAAAATGTCGATTCCATGTTTGATTTGAAATGGAATTCCACAACCACCTATCGCGATCTTTTTTATGAGAGCGAAAAAGAATTTAGCAAATACAACTTTGAAGTGGCAAACGTAGCACTTTTGTTTCAGCATTTCAAAGACTACAGCCAAGAGGTTCATAACCTTTTAGATCACAACTTGCCTCTTTGCGCTTATGACTATGTGATGAAAGCCTCGCATGTTTTCAACACGCTCGATGCCAGAAACGTCATCTCTGTAATGGAAAGACAAACTTATATCCATGATTTAAGACATCTCGCGTGCCTTGTTGCAAAGGCCTACTTGAAAATGCACAAAAGTTCATCTTCTTCGACGCCAACAGAAGAAAACCAACCTAAGAAAATATCCACTCCGGAAGGAGCAAAAACACCTCAAGATTTTGTTTTGGAAATTGGCACAGAAGAAATCCCTGCGCATTATCTAAAAAAAGCCATTCTAGATCTGAAAAAAAAGATAGAAGATCTTTTAAAAACAGACGAAATTGCACATGGGGACATCCACACCTATGCCACACCTAGAAGGCTTGCTATCAGTATTAAAAATCTTGCAGCTTTTTCAACACCCTGCACTGTAGAAAAAAAAGGACCTCCACTTTTAAGAGCCTACGACACACACAGCAATCCGACTCAGGCAGCCAACGGTTTTTTTACCTCCCTTGGACAAAAAACGCCGCTTTTGGCTGATATTGAATCCAAAAAACAAAAAAACATCTTTATTAAAAAGCTCAAAGATGTCGATTATCTATTTGTCGTTTCTACTTCAGAAAAACAAGACACATATCAAATACTCAGAAACGATTTAAAGCAGCTAATTTTAAATCTCTTTTTTCCAAAAACGATGCGCTGGAATAAGTTTACTTTTGCTTTTGCACGTCCCATTCGAAATTTGCTTGCTCTTTTTGGAAAAGAGGTCATCCCTTTTATCATTGGCGATGTTGAGAGTTCTAACAAAGACGTTTCAAAGATTCCTATTGCATCTGCAAAAGATTACGCCTCTACGCTTTTAAAGCACGGCATTACAGCAGACGTAGAAGAACGCAAAAAGAAGATTGAAACTATACTTGAAGAAGCATGCCAAAAATTTAAAGCAAAATGCTTTGAAAAAGAAAAAATTCTCGATGAAGTCGTTTTTTTAACCAAATCGCCGCATCGTGTGATCGGCTCTTTTGATGAAGCCTTTTTAAAACTCCCCAAAGAGTTGCTCGTTTCTGAAATGCTTGTCCACCAACGTATCTTTCCTTTGCAAAAAGGACAAAAGCTTATCAATAATTTTGTCTTCATCTCTAATAAAGAAGATAGCGACGACTTGATTAGAAAAGGCGTTGAAAAGGTGATCCAAGCACGTCTTAAAGATGGACAGTTTTTGTTTGAACAAGATAAAAAATATCCTTTTCTCAGTTTCAATGAAAAATTGAAACACATGATCTATCAAAAAGAACTCGGCTCCATGTTTGATAAAGTTGTGCGCTTAAAAAAACACGTACAATCTGTGCATCCTTTGCTCAATATTGCAAACAAGCAAACGTGTTTAAAAGTCAGCGACTATCTAAAAGCCGATCTTGCCACAGAGCTCGTGAAAGAATTCCCAGAATTACAAGGCATTGTGGGCACTTATTTAGCAAAAGAACTCAAACAGGATGCAATAGCCATAAAAGAGCACTACATGCCACTCTCTGAAATGGCGCCACTGCCTAAATCTCCTTGCGGTATCTTTTTTGCGCTTTTAGATAAGCTCGATAACCTTTTGGCCTTTTTTGCCCTTGGCAAAAAACCTACATCTTCTTCAGATCCCTTCGCCCTGCGTCGCCAAGCCATTGGCATCTGTCGCATTCTCAATGATCAAAAGTGCTATTTTCATCTAAAAGATGCGCTTTTAGCTATGCAATCAAATCTCAACCTCAAAGCTAATCCTGTCGATGAGCTCTGCTCTTATCTGCTAGAGCGGCAGAAAATGCTTGCCATCCAGCAAGGTGTTTCCAAGGAGATTGTGGACGCCACATTTGCCAATGACCAAGCAGATCTTTTTGATTTTTGGCAGCGTATCCATAGTTTGCACACATTTAGAGGTTCAAAAAAATTCTTATCTTTGGTGGAGGTATTTAAACGCTTAAAAGGACAGATTAAAGATTTTAAAATCCAGCCATTTTCAAAAAAACTTTTAAAAGAAGACCAAGAAAAAAATTTATTTAATGCCTTTGAATCTATTGAAAACAGTATCAAAAAATCTTTAGAAAAAAAAGATTATACAAAAATTTTACAAACAATCGCTGAGATTCAAAAACCTCTCCAAGAGCTCTTCGATCACGTATTGATCTTATCCAAAGATAATACTCTTAAACAAAACCGCATTGGTCTATTACAAAAAATATTTACACTCTGTTTTCAAATATTTGATATATCAGAATTGCGCAACTAATCATTTACTTTTATTCATCTACCGTTTATAATCCTATTGATTATAAATGGAGTATTCAAATGACAGCAACTAGCGCCCCTTCAGCTTTTAATTTTGTTACAAAGTGGTGGTACGGGCAAACACCTACACCTCAGCCCGAATCTTTGCCCGATTTTTTTTCAATTGCACCTATTCAAGTAGATCTTGCAAGAATTCGAAAAGCAAACCCTCACGCTTATACTTTTAAAGTTGATGCTAGACATTTGAGATTTTTTTCTCACCAAACTTCAGTAGCTCCACGCGAATCCATTGAAACACTACGTACTTTAGCCATTCAATGTAAAATAGAATTTGATGAAGAACTAAAAAGAGGTTTTGAAGATTTTATTAACTACACTCAATCAGGAAAATTTAAGGGAGCAACGCTTACAGAAGAGCAAACGCAACAACTGCAAAATAACACGCGTCATATTATCCATTTTCTTAAAACAAAAGCCGATCTTGAAACAAAACGCCTGATTTTGTGTGAGCTTGCTCAAGCAGGTACCGAGTGTTCTCATTCGCATTTTAAAGCAACAGAATCGATTTGTAAAACGTACATTTTCAAACAACTCTCTATTTCCTATTTTAAACTAGATATCCAAAGAAAATTTTTGCAGCAATGCCAAGAAGTGCGCGTAAAAGTGTTTAAAGAAGTTATTGCGAAACAACAAGAGTCTCTTAGAAGATCACTCAAAAGACTCTATGGCGATGCTGTTCTTAAATGGGATATCATAGATGTGACAAAAGATAGTGGATATCTAGCATGGACGCATCTTTTTGCCAGTCGCTTTGGTCTTGATTCGAAGCTAGGTGTTAAAGCGCCTGTTCTTGAAGATCGAGTGAATGTTGATCGTATCTTGAACAAGCTCTTGCAAGCCTATTTGAAGGAACTCTGGGAACTTGTTCCAAAACATTATAGTCCAGGGTTTCAAGAATGGGTGGATCATCAACATTTAACATCTAAAAACGTCTATTACTTACCAGATGGGGCATCCACATACAAAATTCGTGATCGTTATCAAATTCTTTTTTTAACATCGCTAGGTGTGACAAAATTAGACTCAATGCAATCGAGGTAGACTCATGAGCATGCCTTTAAATCCCGTTTTTTATGCTCATCGAATCGTTTCTGATTCATTGAATCGAAGTCTACTTTTAAGGAATGCTGTTTCTCACATCCAACGCGGCAGGCCCATTACCTTAAAAAAAAACGGGCTTTTCCTTTTTCAAGTTTTTGTGAGTTGTTCTTTGATCTCTCGTCCTCCATTTGCAATCACTGCAGTTTGGATCACAACACCTTATCTTCTAGAAAAAGCAGAAGCGCGCTTGTCAGAAGGAACACCAAAACAATGCATTCATTGGATCCGCACACATTTCATGCTTTTTAACACAATAGCTGTTGGTGCTATGATTTTAAACGATCCTTCAAAACTTCCCCCGATCTCTCATTTTGCTCTTGATGGCGCACTTCTTGTAGCAAACACTCGCTATCCATTTGTTTTTCCAATGGGCAATCCCTTAAATATCATGGTAAATTTAATCATGACAGCACTGTATTGCATTGAGGAGACTTTTCCAAAGCTTTTTGACTTTCTTAAAAAGGAAGATTTGGATCATCTTATCCATTGTCTTGAGCAAGCAATCTTTTTTTTGACTGCTTTTCTTTATATCGCATATCAAAATAAAAAACCTATTCCGGCACCTGCATCTCCTCCAGTATCTGAAGAAATACGCCGAGCAGTAGCATCACAATTCGAAATAGCAAATCAACCCAAACCCGAACGCGTAGATTTTAGACCTCTTAGCACACAAGAAATACAATATCTAAAAGATCTAAGAGATTTTACTTTTTCTTATGAGACTTTTTCTCAACATTTTATCCTTACTCCAGCTGCTTTTTCTGTTCCGCCATTTCCTGAAGTTGAGCCCCAAAAACCTGAACGTTTAATTGAATTTTACGATCAACTTGACGAAGGACAAAAAAGACAGATTGATAAAGACAAATTGCAAGATTTTGTCAACACAGCAAATAAAAAATTTAAAGTAACAAATCTTACTCCTGCTGAAGTTCAAGCTATGAAATATTATTTAAGCTCGATTCTTTTACATATGGACACGCTTGGAAAAGACGAACAATTTAAATGGCTAGAAGCTTTTGCCATATCTGGAAAGGATTGTTCTATAGGTCATTTAGACTTTGTCAAGCAACAATGGGGCATTTTACAAGGTGCAACAAACTCTTTACATGCACATTTTTTGTTGAAATTTCAACAATTAAAAGAAAATAGCGTGTGTAATCTTCGCCCTATTTTTGATCAGATTTTTGAATCAGATCCTCTCCTTCCTCGTCTTGACCTAGTCCATGAAACAAGAGAGATGACAAATTTAATTGCTGATTTTGGATTTAGGCAATCAGATCAACAACTACCCCATTTAAATTTTTCACCTGAACTAATTATATCTTTAAACGTCTCTTTTTTACTTCTATGGATCCGAAATTTATCTGCTTGTGTTACATGGTTTAATGGCAATAAAGAGAATAATTACGAGCGCACATTTGACATAGGAGATATTCTCAAATGGCTTGACTTTTTAAAATTAGAAGATACAACTGAGCTTGTTGATAGGATAAATGCAGATGGAGACACAGAACCGACTGCCCAACTCAAACCTTTTGCCATTTTGGCTATCATGCTTTCAATGGGTGTGATCGATTTTTCAGAGGATGCTAAAAGAGCAATTAGAGTTGAGTAACTAAAATCGGAGGCATATTTTTGATTTTGTCAAAAACTTTGGCAAGGTTGAGTGCTTCTTCTTCGGAACAATCCCCTCTTTGAATTTGTACTTTGATCTTCTCTCTTTCTTCTAACCAGCTGCGATTTAAAAGTTGTTGGATGGTCTCTTTGACTAAAGTTTCTCCTTTTTCAATAGGTACACGTTTTTTGGCAATCTCTTCGATGAAAGATTGCAGCTCTTCTTCTTGGAGAAGATCTAGAAGCGAGACGTCTTCGCCTTTTGTAAACTTTTCAAAGAGCGTTTTGGATAAAGAATGTCTAAAATGCTCACCTGTAAGATTGGATTTGGCAAGTTTTAGGTAATGTTTGGTCTCATCCTTGTATAATAGCCAATATAAAAGATCTGTTTCAATAGCAATGTCTGCATCGACTAGGGTCTCTTGGTTTTTTGCACTTTTTTTGATCACCCTTTTAACATTTTGATGGGATAAAAAATCGATGGGCACATTGAACTTTTGCGCGACAATTTTGAGCGATTCATGCACATGCAAAGGATCTTCCCATTTTTGGATCATTTGTGTCAGTTCTTTTACAAGATGGGTTTTTTGAGTGGGATCTTGCAAGTTTTTTTCTTTAGCCTTCATTGTACATAAAAAATCGAGATAAGAAGGCGCTTTTTCTAAATATTTTAAAAATTGATTGATGGTGTGTTTTTGTAAAAAATCGTGCGGATCTTGGTTTTTGGGAAGCTGCACTACAAGGCACTGAATCGATTTTTTTTGCACAAGATCTCCTGCCTTAATTGCGGCTTGCATGCCAGCTTCATCTGCGTCCATCACAAGATAAATCGTCTCTACTCCTAACTTTTTTAAACTTTCCAAATGTTCTTCGCTAAAGGCTGTACCTAATGTCGCGACAGTGCAATCAAGCCCGCCGTGAATAAGGCTCAAACAATCGAGTTGCCCCTCCACAAGAAGCACCTTTTTTTCTTTTGCGATGCGTTTTTTAGATTCGTAAAGTCCAAAAAGGATGTTGGATTTTTTGAAAAGCGGTGTGGCCTTTGTATTGATATATTTTCCCCCAAATGTCTCTTCATCGATTTTTCTTGCCGAAAAGCCCACGCAATGACCTACGCGATCTAGGACCGGAAACATGATGCGATTTTGAAAAAAAGCATTATTTTGGGTCGTCAAACCGCCAAGTTCAAGCGTAAAATCTTTGACCTGCTGCTCATGCATCACTTTGCGAAACAAATCTCTTTGTTTAGGCGCAAAACCGATTTGAAACTGCTTGATAAACTCAACAGAAATCCCGCGCTTATCCAAATAGTGCAATGCTCTTTTTCCCTCTTCTGTGCGAAGCAAAATGTAGTGATAAAATAATTTGGCTTTTTCTAGAGCATCTCTTAGAGGCGCAATATCAATATCATTTGTCGATTCTGTTTTTTCCAAATGCACCTGATAGCGACTTGCTAAATGTTCGATCGCTTCAATAAAGCTAAAATGTTGGTGTTGCATCAAAAAAGCAATCGCATCGCCATGCGCTCCACATCCAAAGCAGTGGTAGTGAGAAGTGCCTTTTTGCACCACGAAAGACGGTGTTTTTTCATCATGGAAAGGACAAAGAGCTTTATAGGTGCTACCCGCTTTTTTAAGATCGATGTAACTAGAAAGAACTTCGTAGACATCAATCCTTTCCTTTAAAACCTGGAGACTGGATTTTTTATAACGTACCATGTTAACTTTTTGTGTGATCCTATTAGCTGATGTTACGCAGTAAATTCTGTTTAGAGGAGGAGCGAAAGGGCAAGATACAAGTATTGCAACGAGGTTCAACTCCATGAGAGTTGAACGAGGAGCACTACGCCGTAGATTGTTCCTTGCAGCCCTCCTATGAACGGAAGGTAATGCGTAACATCAGCTATTGGATAGCATACAATACCAATGAAATTATGAGTACAAAAATTGATCCAGACACACTCACCCCCATGATGAAACAGTGGTATGCATGCAAAAAGCAGGCTAAAGACGCTGTGCTCTTTTTTCGTATGGGAGATTTTTATGAAGCTTTTTACGAAGATGCCGAATTGACCTCCAAAGTGCTCGACTTGACCCTGACAAAAAGGCACAACATACCCATGTCTGGCGTGCCCCATCACAGTGTTGAGCCCTACATTGATCGGTTAGTCTCTAAGGGATATAAAGTGGCTATTGCAGAGCAGATGGAAGATCCCAAAATGGTTAAAGGAATTGTGAAAAGAAAAATCGTCAGAACGATTTCTCCCGGAACCCTTGTAGCTTCTAAACTCATCCAAGACAAAGATTACAACTACATATGCGCCATTGTAGAAAACAAAAAAAGCTATGGCCTTGCTTTTATCGATTGCACCACCACAACCTTGCATATCATCTCGCTAGATAAACGCCCAGATCTTTTAAATGAGCTGTTTAAAATCCATCCGTCTGAAATTCTATGTACCAAAGCCTTTTTGAAGACCCATAGTGACATTTTCAATGAATTGAGACTCAACTATCCTGTGGCTGTCACCCACCCTCAAGAGTGGATGGAAAATTTTACATTCACAGAAACATTTTTGATGCAGCATTTTTGCGTTCATACCCTCGATGGCCTCGGATTTAAAGAATTGCCCCATTGCACTTTTGCCGCTTACATGGTGCTCAATTTTATCAAAGAGACACTCAATACCAACATTTCTCACATCAAAGATGTCAAACGCATTGAAATCGATGAGGTGATGAATTTAGATATTATCACGCAACGCAATCTAGAATTGATAGAAACACTCAGTCAAAATTCCAATGCCACACTCCTCGATCTTTTAGATCACACGCACACACCAATGGGAGCTCGGCTTTTAAAAGAATGGATCAAACGCCCGCTTCTCAATTTAGAAAAAATCCAAAGGCGCCAGCAAGGCACAGAAGAGCTCACAAAAAACACCATGAGTCTAAAACGCTTGCAAAAATATCTTCCTGCCATCCGTGATTTAGAACGTTTAATGATGAAAATCTCCTCTTCTTTTGCAAGTCCCAAAGATTTCGTCAGTCTTAAATATTCTTTGATGCAAATTCCTAAAGTTAAATATGCCGTCCAAGATTGCACCTCTTTTTTAATCACAGAATGCGGCAAATCTTTTGAAGATACCACAACTTTAACACAATTTTTGGATGGGGCTATTTCCGACGATGCGCCTTATCGTATTTCTGATGGCGGCGTGATAAAAGATGGATACAGTGAAGAGTTAGATAAGTTGCGCCATCTCCATAAAACAAGCACTTCGTGGCTCACGCAATACCAGCAGCGCCTAAAAGAAGAGCTGAAGATCAAAACCCTCAAAGTGGGATACAATCGCGTCTTTGGCTATTTTATTGAAGTCTCCAGAGGTCAAAGCCATCTTATGCCTCAAGGTTTTTCAAAAAAACAGACGCTTGTCAACCAAGAACGTTTTATTTCCGAGGAGCTCAAAATATTTGAGGAAAAAATCTTAAGCGCAGAAGAAAAAACGCAGCAATTAGAAACACGTCTTTTTGAAGAGATTCGGCAAAAGGTAGCCAAACATTTTGATCTTGTGCTCGATATTTCCAAAGCTCTTGCCATTTTAGACGTTTTAGCCTCTTTTGCCCATTTGGCAATCAAAATGGACTATGTACGCCCAACAATAACTCAAACAACGCACATCGATGTGATAGAATCACGCCATCCTGTGATTGAAGCGGCTTTAATCGATGAGCCTTTTATTCCAAACGATTGCCATTTAGATGAAGAGTGCAAAATGCTGCTTTTGACAGGACCTAACATGGGCGGAAAATCCACCTATTTAAGGCAAATTGCGCATCTTTGCATCCTCGCACAAATGGGCGCCTTTGTTCCTGCAAAAGCTGCCACCCTTGGCCTTGTGGACAAAATTTTCACGCGTATTGGCGCCTCTGATGATTTGGCACGCAGACAATCGACGTTTATGGTCGAAATGGCCCAAACCGCCAATATTTTGAATAATGCGACAGAAAAATCGCTGATTATACTCGATGAAATTGGACGTGGCACTTCCACATTTGACGGCATTGCGATTGCGCAATCAGTGCTAGAATACTTATATTACAAAAAAAGAGCGCCAAAAACGCTGTTTGCCACGCACTTTTTTGAACTGACAAAGCTTGAAAAAGCGCTGCCAAAGTTAAAAAACTTTCACGTCGCGCTCTTAGAAGATGACACAGGCATCACCTTTTTGCACAAAATCCAAGCGGGCGCTTGTGATAAAAGCTATGGAGTGCATGTGGCAAAACTCGCGGGCCTTCCTGAGGATGTCATCCACCAAGCCAAAGCCATTCTCAAATTGCTAGAACAAAAAAAAACACCCACCTTTCATGCACCACAAACGCTTTTTGAAACAAAAATTCCAAAAGAGCCCAAATGGATCCAAGAGCTTAAGACTTTGGATATTGAAAACATCACTCCTCTAGAAGCTCTGCAATTACTACATAAATTCAAAAAATTTCTATAACAAAAAAAACGCGTGTCTGTTACACTTAGCTTATTTAAATCATAGGCACATGTTCAATGAGTAGTGGTCCAGAATTATATTTTGTCTCTTTTAGGAAAATGGAGAAAGGATACTTTACTTCTTCTTGTAATTTGGGAAAAGCGCAATGGATAACAACAACTGATCCAGATAGTAATAGTTCACAAATCGATCCCCCAGACACAACAAATTGGGGACGTGTATTGGTTGTGATTCATGGATTCAATGTCAATGAAAACGGATTTGAAGAAGATTTTGATAACCTCGTTGGTCGAGTCAAGCAATTCCCTGCAGCTTCTCAATACACCCACGTTGTTGGTATATTGTGGCCAGCAGAAGCACATCTTGTAAAATATGAAACTGCAAAAGAAAATGCGCAAACACTTGCAATGGATAATAGCACGTATGAATTTAGAGCCACTTTGATAAAAATCTGTGAATGCAGTCAAAATAGAAGAAATGGCACTGTTGATGTCCTTGCCCATAGTCTTGGAAATTACCTTCTTTTCAAAGCGCTAAAAGAGCAGGTCGCTATTTCTTGTGTAATGCCCATTTCTTTCAGGTATATCTTTTCTTGTGCTGCTGCAGTCAATAATGATAGCGTAGAAGAAAATAAAGACAGTACCTCTATAATAGGAGAAAAAACTTACTATTCAGCTCTTCAAACACTTTGCACAAAAATTTTTGTTCTCTTTTCAAGAGAAGATAGTGTCCTTGAATTTGGATATCCTGTTGAAGAATGGCATTCAGCACTAGGTTATTCAGGTGCAAAAGATCCTCAAAACACTCCAAGTACATATACTCAAATCGATTGTTCAGATTGTATTCATGGACATAGTGAATATTGGACATCTGAAGATGTTTATAAAATCCTTGCTAAACTGGTTGGACTTACACATTTGCCCTCTAAAAAAACATTTACAGCACAACAGATTTTGAATCGTCCAGCAAGAGGGCAGCCCTACTCTTTATGGAAACCTTTGATCGTTGTGTTTGCAATCCTGGCACTTTTTGGCTTTTTGTATACGCGCGCAACTTCAAAGTTTGACAACAGAGCCTAAAAAGAGTTAATATGCCTATATTTAAAGCAACAATTGTTGACCATTGTTAAAACTAATTCTAAAACGTTTCTGTTTTCTTCTTTTAGCTCTTTTTTTAACCATTACGACCACTTTTTTTTTAATGAAGGCGATTCCAGGAGATCCTTTTCGCACATCTAAAAATACGCCTAAAGAGATCATTGATGCAATGAAAGCGCATTATGGACTCAACGATCCTATTTTAGTGCAATATGTGCGCTATTTAAAAAAAATTGTCACCTTTGATTTGGGGCCTTCTTTTAAATATAAAGCTAGGACTGTCAATGATATGATCAAGGCCGGATTTCCCAAATCTCTTGTTTTAGCGATGGAAGCTTTAACCTTGTCCCTTTGCTTTGGGATTCTGTTTGGAACCATTTCAGCTTTGAAAAAAAATCAATGGCAAGATCGGTTTATCATGGTTTTAGCAGCACTTTTTATTTCTATGCCAAGCTTTATTTTGGCAAGTTTTTTGCAATACATTTTTGCCATGAAATTGGGATGGTTTCCCATTGCTCGTTGGGGGAGCTTTGCGCATTCTGTATTACCTGCAATCTCTCTTGCGGCCATGTCGACATTTTTCATTGCCCGTTTAGTTAAATCCAATATTTCATCACTGATGAAAGAAGACTTTATCACCTTAGCAAAAGCAAAAGGGCTTAGTGAGTGGCGCATTTTAATCTACCATCTTCTGCCCAATGCCATTTTACCTGTCATTGCTTATTTGGGTTTTGATTTTGGCTTGATTTTGACAGGCAGTTTCATCATTGAAAAAATCTTTGGTATTCCGGGTCTTGGTAATGCTCTTGTGATGGCAATTACAAATCGAGACTATACGGTGATTATGGGAATGACGGTTTTTTATAGCGTCCTATTTTTGCTCTCGATTTTTATCTCCGATCTTTTAACAATGCTCTTAGATCCTAAACTTAAAGAGGAAAATATTGGAACAAGACCTATATAAACCCTACATTTATGCTGCCAAAGAAGAACACATAGGTAAGCCCTTTTCCTACCTCAAACATGTACTTTCCCAATTTAGACAAAGTAAACAGGCAGTATTTTGTTTGAGCATTTTGGGATTTTTATTTCTATTATCCATTTTAGGCCCTTGGATTTCTCCCTATACGTACTATGGTATTTCGCTTGAAAGTAGAAATTTATCGCCTTGTTTATCCCATTTTTTAGGTACGGATGATCTTGGCAGGGATTTACTCACACGGCTTTGTTTAGGCATCCGCATTTCTTTATTTGTAGGCGTTGCAGCAGCACTCATTGATTTAGTGATCGGCGTTTGGTATGGAATGATTGCAGCATTTCTTGGTAAACAGTTTGATCAATGGATGATGCGTTTTTGCGATATTTTAGACACGATTCCTTTTTTCCTTATTGTGATTTCTTTGATGGTAGTCATAGGCCCTGGACTCTCAACCATTATTCTTGCGATGTGTTTAACCTCATGGATCCCTATGGCACGCATTGTCCGCACACAAATTTTAGCCACAAAATCCAAAGAATATGTGCATGCTGCACAAACGCTCGGTGCTGGATTTTTTAGAATTCTTGTGCGCTATTTGTTTCCTTCTGCTATCTCACCAATGATTGTGACAATGACACTGACCATTCCTACCGCTATTTTTACAGAAGCGATTTTAAGTTTTTTAGGCCTTGGTGTGCAAATTCCTATTGCATCTCTAGGAACGCTTGCCAGTGATGGTTTGAGTTCTTTGCGTTATTATCCGTGGAGGCTCTTTTTCCCAGCGGGAATGATTTGTTTGATCATTTTTGCTTTTAACCAAATTGCAGATGCCTTAAAAGATGCTTTAGACCCCAAAACATAGATGAACAAAAAAGTCTTAGATATTGAAAACTTGCACATCACATACCACTCTAAGGATGAGGATGTCAAAGCTGTTTCTGGAGTGGATTTATGCGTTTTTGAAAACGAAAACGTGGCTTTAATTGGTGAATCAGGCTCTGGAAAAACAGCACTTGCAAAAGCCATTTTAAAACTCCAAACCCCTCCTTATTGCACGATTGATCAAGGATGTGTGCGTTTTTTAGGTGAAGATCTTTTGCCCTTAAGCGAGAAAAAAATGCAATCGGTTCGAGGCTCTTTTATCTCCATGATCTTGCAAGATCCCATGACAGCTCTAAATCCTGTACTAAAAGTTTCCACGCAGATGACAGAAATGCTCTTAGCACATAAAAACATCTCTAAAAAACACGCCAAAAAAAAAGTGCTAGAAATGCTCCATCTTGTCGATATTGACCAACCAGAAAAACGTTTGGATCAATATCCTCATCAATTAAGCGGTGGGATTTGTCAACGTGTTTTGATTGCCATGAGTCTTTTAAACGAGCCTCAGCTTGTCATTGCTGATGAACTCACAACAGCTTTAGATGCTACAACAAAAGCCAAATTGACGCATATGCTAAAAAAGCTCCAAGCGCATTTTAATTTTAGTATGCTAATGATTTCACATGATTTGGGCTTTGTGTCTGGCATTTGTGACCGCATTTATGTGATGTATGATGGCAAAATATGTGAAATGGGGCAAACAGATACGATTTTCTACGATCCCAAGCACCCCTACACAAAAGCGCTTTTAGACTCGCTTCCAAAAGAGATGCTTGGCGGACATTTAAAACCCATCAAAGGACAAGCAAATATAAAGAATAACTATGCATGTGCTTTTTGTCCGCGCTGTGATTTTGCCATGCAGGTTTGTAAAAATAAAAAGCCTTTTTGTTTAGAACAAAACGAGCATTCGACATTTTGTCATATGTATGATCCTTTAGCAAAAGAACAACTACAAAAATTTAACAAAATCAAAGACGATGAAAATGCCCTTATTACAAGTTAAAAACCTATTCAAAACGTTTTATCACGCTAGAAGCAAAATAGAGGCTGTCAAAGACATCTCTTTTTCTATTCAAAAAGGTTCCACTCTTGCTCTCATTGGAGAATCGGGCTCTGGTAAATCGACCATTGCCAGACTTTTAATGCGCCTCATTCAGCCAGATGCAGGAAGTGCTCTTTTTGAAGGGCAAGATATCTTCAAAATGCACAAACAAGAACTGTTTCATTTTAGAAGAGATATGCAAATGATCTTCCAAAATCCTTTTTCTTCACTCAATCCTTTCATGACAGTGGGACAACTTTTAAAAGAGCCTTTTGATATTCATCAAACCCTTCCTAAAGAAAAAATTCCTTTAGAAATTGCTCAACTTTTAGATTACGTTGCCCTTCCCAAAAACATTTTAAATCGTTACGCGCACGAATTCTCAGGAGGTCAGCGCCAAAGAATCGGCATTGCAAGAGCTTTGAGTTTGCGTCCAAAATGCATCATTTGTGATGAGCCCATCTCCTCCCTAGACGTTTCTATCGGCGCTCAAATCTTAAATCTTTTAAAACGCTTGCAAGAAGAGCTCAATTTGACCTATCTTTTCATTGCGCATGACTTAAATATGATCAAATACATTGCCACTCATGTCGCTGTGATGTTCAAGGGTCAAATTGTAGAAATTGCCCCTGTACAAGAGCTTTTTAGAGAGCCTCTCCATCCCTACACGCAAGCCCTACTACAGGCGTCGCCCATTGCAGATCCTAAAATCCAGCGAGAAAACTTGAACAAAATTGACCTTCAAGCACTCGAAGCAATCGCAAATTTCACCTTTGGCCCTTTGGAAAAAATCAATGAAGAGCATTTTGTCGCAAAGCAGACGTAGATTGCTCCTTGCAGCCCCCGACAATCCTCTTGGGATTCAGGCTACGAAAGCAAGGATTGGGGGTTTTGAAGAAATTCCGTTTAGAAAAGCTGCGAAAGGAGGAAGATACGAGAATTACGATGAAGTCCAACTCAATGGGAGTTGGATGAAGAGTAATACGACGTAGATTGCTCCTTGTAGCCTTCTATAAACGGAAGTTATTCTAAAACCCCAATCCAAAAAAAAAGGGAAAGCTTGTGCTTCCCCCCATATGGATCAATTGATGACATTTTTTTTATAGGTCGCCATCTTCACCCAAAGCTTTTACACAAACTGCAAGCGTGTTGCCCCCCACCAATGAAATTCTGGTTTTTTGACATCAGTAATACGATCATCAAAATTGTGTATTTCTCTGCTCTTTTCTTCTTTAAGCGCTTTGTAATAATTTTTGCCCCAATTTTTTATAGAATAATTATGTTCAATTTGCTCAACAGCTTCCCTTTCTTCACTTCTCTTAGCCAGCATTTCTAATGCTATGAGTAAAGGAATAAACCCAAAAGGAATTCCCAATAAAATGGTAAGACCGATGAAGACGACTGCTAGAACTGTTGCGATATTGTATGCTTTTACATGTTCTGCAATAGCATCTATGTCATCAGAAGGATTAGAAGGCAAAACTTCAACTTTACGATCTTCCCAAATAGATGTCTGTGGTTCAAATTTTGGTGAAGATGTGACATCCGGCATTGGAGGCAATCCCATTGCTTGGCATCTTGCCTGCGCTTGGCTCGCTGCTTCAGCACTCTCATATAAAGGAAACCTTGTGTCTCTTGGAACTCCAGATTCAAAAAGCTCAGACGCCTCTTGCATACGTCTATCAAAATCTGCTTGCCGTTGTTCTTTTTTAAGCTCCTTTTGACGCTCTTGCTCTGCTTTTCTTTCAGCCGCTTCTTTTATAGCTCCTTCTCTTTCTATTTTTGCTTGTCTTGCAGATACTACTTTTTCTACTTCTCCAGATATTAATTGTGTGATTCTATTAGTATCTAAAGATGAACTTCTGGCTTTTCTTTTTTCATCAGACGCCCGTAAATAGACTCTATTAGCTATTTGACTAATCAAGATTTTATGATCTTGTTCAGGAAGTTTTCCCTCACGGACTGCTTGTTCTACTTTTTCTTCAACTTCTTCCCTTACCTTCTCTATTTTTCCTAAAATTCCCTGCAAAGCACTCTGGTCAAAAGTGGGTTTTGAAGAGATGGATTTTGAAGACGTTGATGTAACCAGTGGCGTAGATCCTGCAAATGCTTGAGATGAAGACTTGACTTCTGTCATCTCCTCTCCCCATTTGGATGTTCTTTGAATGTGAGCTTTTTCTTTTGCTACTTTAGCTCCTGCTCGTTTAGCTTCTTTCTGCGCTTTAACTTCTGTTTTTTTTGCTTTTTCCTCTTGCTTAGCTCGTTGAGACCCTTCCAAAATAAACATAATAGCCTTAGCTTCAAGCACATCTCCTTTTTTAGCTGCCTTTTTTGCTGCTTTTGAAAGTCCATGCTCTAATTTGGTATCTACAATATGACTAACAACCCCACTAATAAACCCCATAATATTACTCCATTTTTATAAAAATTATACTACTATTATACCATATTATAATTTTAATTTGAATTTTAAATTAAAGAAAAAACTTAAAACACAAGTCTTTGATTATAAGGTGGATGTATAATGGCTGTAGCATCCCCCTCATATCCAGACACTTAGAAAAGAACTCTTTATGAGAATTTAACGTTGTATTAATAGTAAAAGATTTCTAAAATGACTAAAAAAGCGCATTCTTTTTTTGAAAAAAGGAGAATGTTTTTACTAAACCACTGATAATTAGCATGTTGGAAGAAAAAAAGCTTGAAATCGCCCCTCTTCTACCCTTTCCAGAAGAATTAAAAGACTCCTCAAATCTTTATTTGCAGGCTCAGCAAGACCTTTTAGCCTCGCTTTTACCCAAGGAATTTTCAAGTCTCTTAGATTCAAAGACATCCTCAAAAAAGACTGGTGACATCTCTATGCTGTTAGAACAACTCCCTATTATTACGTTTGAATGGAATGAAGGTTTTGGGACCTTAAAAATGCTCTCCGTCCTGGATGCTTCCCAAAATCTGACTTGCTTTGTGCATTTTATGGTCACAAAACACCTATTTCCTAAAAGCGAAAATGCACTCGAATCGATGCAATCACTAAATTTTTACTTTTTAAAGCATGAAAAACAGCCTTTTTGTATGCAACAATGTGTGTTCAAAATAGATGCCAAAGATGAAAATTCTTCAGGATGGAGACCTGCTATTGAGGAACATAATCAAAATTACTCACACAACATAAAATCTTTTTTTGTTACCTATCTTAGATATTGTTTTGTTTATCTTGGAAAGAATGATATAAAATTATTAAAAACAAATATGGAAATATTACATAAAGAAAAGTTTTCAATTTTTAAAAGATTTGAATTATATCTTTATACATTATTTCCTGATGAATTTAAAAATGAGATTGAAAAATCTCTTTTAGAATATTTTGATTGTGCTGAGTTTCATCATGAATATTATCATTTAATTAAAAAAACTTTTGATGGAATTTCAGAAGAATCTAAACAAAAAATTTACCAATTTGTTGATGAAGGGTATGATAAAGAGACTTTTGAGCGTGTAAAAGCTTCCTACGATGAAAAAATTGCAAAGCAACGAGAGAATTACTGGAGATTAAAACAACTTGAACCAATCAAAGAGTATTTGGATGAAAAACGTAAGGAACTTTATTTAAAATTAATTAAAGAATTTGACCTTCCTGATCATTTAGATTTTGATGGTTATTTTGGAGGAGTTACAATAGGTGAATCTCCAATCAAACCAAAAATTTTTGATGGAAAATCGACCGATGAAGTTTTTGAGATGGTAATCAATCATAAAGTAGAAAATGGATCTTATGAATTTGAAGATAATATTATTAGAACTTTTGAAGAATATGTAAAAAATAATCCTGAAGAATGTATTAAAAAATCATCAGAATTAAAAAAAGTAAGACCAATTGTTCAATACGAATTATTTTTTGGATTAAGAAATGTTTTAAAAAATAATAAAAACATAAACTGGGAGGAGGTTTTACCCTTAATAGAATATATAATTTCATTTTCTCTTAAAGAAAAAAATTATCCTAAAACATC
>JAAKFQ010000007.1 GCA_011064725.1 Chlamydiota bacterium
GTTATTTTTTCTTCTTGCTTTTTCCTTCAATCCTTTGGGGTGTAGATGTAGGAGATCCCGGAAATTTGGAAACAGAAATTATCAATGCAAATGCTGGAAACGAAACGGTCATTAACTTTAGCAACACTATTTCTTACGCCCAAAATTTTCGTCCTTTAAATGTCGACGAAAAGTTTGAAAATGCGGGGCGCTCATTCACAATCAATGGAAATAATTACAGCTTGACGACAGGTGGATCGTTTCGAGGCTTTTTTGTCGGAGGAAATCCAGCTTCCATAAGTACAGGGAAGATTACAATTAGAGATTTAACGATAGAGGGAGCCACGGCTCGAGCAGGAAATGGTGGAAATGGAGCAGGAGGAGGTGCAGGGCTAGGGGGCGGATTATTTGTAAACAAGGGGGCCACAGTTCTTTTGAATAATGTGACATTTACAAATTGTTCCGCACAAGGAGGAAATGGGGGTTCAGCAGGACGTGGTGGTGGTGGTGGAATGTTTGGGAATGGGGGTAATAGAGGGGGATCAGCAGGGGGAGGCGGAAGTTTATTTGCAAATGGCGGAAGTGGAGCATCAGGTAATGCTGGACCGGGAGGAGGTGCAGGCATTAATACTGCAGGTCAAAATGGAAGCGGTGGAGCTGCAGGAAATGGAGGCAATAATTTTGTAGGTAGTGGTGGTGGAGCTGGGAATTCTTCTGGGGATGGAAACGATGGAATAGAAGGTGGCGGAGGAGGTGGCGGTCGATTACAGGCAGGCGCTACTGGTGGCACCGGTAGCTTTGGCGGGGGAGGAGGAGGAGCTTTTGGTGATGGAATGACAACCGGAGGACCAGGAGGCTTTGGTAGCGGCGGCGGCGGCGGTGAGCAAGATCTCGGCAGCAGTAATATATTTGGAGGGAAGGGAGGCTTTGGTGGCGGTGGCGGTGGAAGCCCAAGCATTACGGATGGAGGAGATGGAGGTTTTGGAGCCGGCGGAGCAAGAGGGAGAACCGGTGGCTTTGGAGGAGGAACCGGATCAGGGGGTACTGGGGGGCGGAGGAGGAGCTATGGGGGCAGCCATTTTTATTACAGGAAATGGGACTTTCGACCAAAGTGATGCCAGCAGCACCAATCTTGCAGGTGAATTGCAAATCACAGGAGGAGGGGTTTCCTTTTCTGGTAGCTCTCTTCAGGAGGGCACAGGGGGAAATAATGGAGAGATACATGGAACAGATATCTTTATGATGTCTGGTGGCCAAATCATTGTATCAGGACTCACCCAAAACACTTCCATTCCTACTCCTATCAAAGGTGATCAAGGAGCAGGTGTGTCTGGAAGTTCAACGACTCAGGGAGGAATTACCTTGGATGCCACCACAATCGGCCCTAATACAGCAACCTTTACTCTCAATGGGTCAAATACTTACACCGGAACAACCGAGGTTAACAGCGGCACCTTAATTTTAAATGGGGATCTATTAGCTTCAACTCCAGTAAGCGTTGGGGGATCAGGGACATTCACTTTTGGAAATGTTAATGGAACTTTTAGCAGTTTTCCTGTAACCAATGGCAACCAAGTCAACTTAACAACAGATACGGGAAATACCTCGATTTATGGAGGAAACATCAGCTCAACAGGTGCTGTGACTAAAACGGGTGCTGGAATATTTGTTCTTTCTGGAAACAATACCTATAGCAGTTTGACAACGATTTCTGCAGGCACAATCCAAACAGGGACAACAACAGCCCTTTCGTCTTCTAGTGCTTTTACAGTAAATGGTATATTAGATGTTGATCATACAAGCACAATTGGATCCTTAGGTGGGTCAGGAAGTGTTGATATTGCGCCATCTGCAACCCTCACCGTAGGAGGTAACAATAGTTCAACAACTTTTTCAGGGGAAGTCAGCGGAGCCGGCACACTTATTAAACAAGGTAATGGGACGTTAACGTTGTCAGGAACAAACACCCTGTCTGGTCCGACAACGATTGATGGGGGGATTTTAGCAATAGACGGTTCTCTCTCATCCAGCCCTATTATGCTAAATAATGGGGGAAGGCTCCTAGGTGATGGGATCTTAGGAAATCTAACGGTTGATGGTGGAGTTCTTAATGGTAATGGAACGTTTAGTGGGATTAATGTAATTTCTGGGACTGTTCGCCCAGGTGAATCTATTGGCACGATTACAATTATGGGTAACTATGCGCAAGGTGCTGGTGCCATTTATGAAGTTGAAATCGAAGGAGCAAGCAGCGATAAAATTATAGCGACAGGTACCGCTACTATTGATGGAAACGCAGTTTTAACCGTTCTTGAACCCACAGGGAGCTTTATTGAAGGGACTACCTACAACATTCTAACAGCTTCAGGGGGGATCAATCAGCTTTGGGGGGTGATCAACTTCCCGAACGGCTTTAGCTTCGATCTTCAACTTCTGAGTGGAAATACCATTGCACAATTAACACTTTTAGATACTATTTTATTTGTTGGTCAAGCCATTGATCCAGGAAATCCTACAGCAACAAAGGATTATCTCCAGTGCTTAAATATTCTACCTAACTCTGATTTAGGTGGGGTCATTGTTGCTGCTGATACACTGAGTGATCGCGATTTGAATAAAGCACTGAATCAGCTGCATCCTGGGCTTTTTGGAGCCTTTGAATTTGCAAATTTAGATAATAATGCATTGATCACTTCAATCCTTGCCCAGCAAATGACGCAGCTCCCCTGCAGTGAACGTGGATGTTTTAGCAATTCCTCATCGCAGAAAAAAAATAATTTGTGGATCAGTCCGTTTGGCAATTTTACAGACGTTGATCGATGCCAACAACTGCGCGGATTCGATACGAAATCAGGAGGGGGCGCGATTGGTTACGATCGCTGTCTACCTAACAACTTTCTCCTTGGTGTGAGTACAGGTTATATCTATACCCATCTTGATTGGGATAGTTCTGCTGGAGATACCAACATTCAAAAAGTCTTTGGGGCGATTTATGGGGGTTATTCTATCAAGCATCTTATCCTTGATGCCTCAGTAATAGGTGGAGGGAATTTTTATGATGTCACAAGGAAAATTAAATTTGCCACCATCAACAGAAAGGCGAAAAATAATCATACCGGTTATTTTGTTACCCCTCACTTAGGGGCGGCCATCAACTTTTATCCACGAAAGGCCATTCTTGGAATTTTTGGAGCTTTTGACTACTTCTACCTACACCAACCCTCATATAAGGAGTCTGGTGCAGGAAGTCTCAACCTAAAAGTCGATCAAAAAACCTCCCAGATGCTACGCACTGAGTTTGGAGGAAAGCTTGCTGGAGATATTGCATTAAACGATAATAGTTGCATACGCCCTTTTATTGCTGTGAGCTGGGTACGTAAGATGTTTTTGAGTGATGACAAATACAGGTCACTTTTTAAAGATTTTAGTTCAGATGATTGCTGTCTTAAAGTGCAGGCTTGCGGTAAGAATAAAAACTTCGTTTCTCCAGAAGCAGGGGTATTTTATAGCTTTAGACAGATGGTCTTTTCTCTTGCCTATCAAGGAGAGTTTGGGAATCATTATCACGTACATCAAGCAACCGCAAAATTCCAATATCCCTTTTAAGTTCTGTTGAGGAGTTTACCACATTAGAAAAGGTTTGTAAGTTGGAGGGTGGCTTCCCATGTATGTAATAGCCAGTTGCTTCAGTTATTAACCTATAAGAAACACAGATACAACCCACCCCAGAACCAAGGTAAAAGTATTGCCAAAAACTTTTTGAAGTATTTTGCTCCCGATCTCACCCCAAATACTTTCTCTCAGTGATTCAATAAATTCATCTAACATTTCCCTTTTTTGCAGTCTAGTGCGTAAAAATTGCGTAATTGATCCACATTATCTATAGCTAGATTTGCGATATTTTTTTAAGTATCCCTTCTGAACAGCTGTAAACAGAAAAACTGGCATGCAGTAAATCCTGAACCCACTGCTCTTCCTTCTGTTTATCCAAAAGAAAGACAGCTTCGACCTCGCAGTCGTGCTGTACTGCCCACTTGAGCTGTTCTTGCCCAAAAAGCAAACTCTTTCCAGCCGCTTTTCTCCCCTTGGAAGAGGTCAAGCTTCGAGCTTCCAGCACTCGCTCATGTTTAATTGAACTAATTGGTTCCAGCACTCTCTTATCCATCACAGCTTCTCCTTCCAGGAGCATGCTTCAGGCACCCAAAGTGTTTTAAAGGAATTTCCTGAACGTACACGATCCAGTACTGGCAATAGAAACTGCCGCAATCTTACTATTAATCCATAAAAATCAGGAACATCGGAGAACCGATTCTGACGACAAAAATTGATCCATTGTTCAGTCTTCAACCTGTTTGTTTCAAAAGCAGGCTGAAAGACAATCGGCTCAAGAGCAAGCTCTGTCCCTCTCCTATCAAGAGTAGCTTGAAGGGCATCACCCAAAGTCACCATTTCAAAAGGAACCCGATGACTCAAAAACCATACGTCATAAAAATCTTTCATCCGGCTGTTAAGCTCACCCAATTGCAGCATCGCATCAACTTTCTCTGCTACTACACTCTCTTGTGTATAGCCCAAAAGCGTAGGTGCTGGCATCTCCAATATCGTAGGAAAAGAAAACGTGATTGGATTCGGATGCACCGCGTCAGCAAAACCAACATCCACCCGCATGTGAACTTTAGAGCGATCAATCCGTCCTTTGAATTTGATCTGCACCCCTTGATAATCATTTTGAGGCCGGATCACAGAAATTGAAACAGTCTCTGGTTCGAAGATGATCCCATCATTGCAATTCAGCCCACATACCTGTCTGCATACCTTCGCAATATGATCTGGTTTATTGCTGGTTAAACCCAAAAAATCGATATCCTGCGTGGCACGAAAATCCCCCATGTTCCAAACAGTGAAAAGCAACCCACCTTTGAGGATGAACTTGTCTGAATATCGCGAAGCTGAGAGTCGATAAAGAAATCGTTCCATTGCATAATACTGTAGTATCTCTTGAGAAGGGCGCTTCATATCACGCGCAACTTTCAACAGCTGTTTTCTAACATCTACGGCCGTGTTCTCAGATGCTTTTATCTCATTCATGAATTACACTCTCAATATAGGGTCGAATTATCTTTGTCATGCGGCATGCTGCTGCACATTCCATAAGTCGATCCACACTTCCCCTTCTTTCATTCCAGTAGGTCTTTAAAGCTTCTATGGCGACATCAAGACCTACACGGTTTCGATACTTAAAACAGTCAACAATGGTTTTCTCAGGGGAGTAAATCTGCACTTTCACACCATCTAGCTCATGCTGTTCAATGCCACACTCAAAAGATGTCATCGAATACCAAAATAATCGCACTGGAGGATATTGCAATACAGGCCGTTTTGTCCCCCTCTTACAAGCGATATCAACCTGATGAGGAATCTGGGTCGTCAACCCATGAAACGCCAAAGCTGATATCAGGCAAATCACCCCATGAGGAATAGCCAACGCAACGGTCACTAAATCAACATTATCTAGCGGAGGAAGATCCGCTAACCGGTATACACCTCTCGAAAGCTGTTCAATCAAGCCTTCATCACGCATGCGATAAAGGGTCTCGGGATGAATCCCAAGTCGCAGAGCCTCCGATGTCCTCAAAACCCCCTTATTGCCCCTAAAACACTCAATTGTTCGTTGTACGGCAGATCGCTTCATCGCAAACACCCCTGTTTAACGATAAGATATACATCAAATGCATTTATATGTATACCTTTTTATCAAGACCGCTTATGTGTAGGGTTTCGCCAAATCACCACTATTCGATTACTATCAGCTATTTCTCACTTAGAGACGCAATCCACGCCTCCCGCAGGCGCCACACTTCGTCGAAGGTAAGTTGTTTATCAAACCCCGCAGCCAGCCGCGCAAGTACTCATGATGCAACGTCACTTATGCTGCCCAATTTGCTCTGGTTCAATTGGGAAACTCTGCAAAACCTTAGCCTTCAAAGTCGGTGGTTGATCGGAGAAAGTCACATCGATGTCTCGATCCGCATACCTGAGATAATACCTGAGATAGCAGTGGGCCTCTGGAAAGAAGCCAACGCCAAGCTCATCTAGGAAGCTAGCGACATTGGGATCAAGGTCTGTGTCAAGCTGACAGATAGCCACCTGGAAGCTGTGCATCAATACCATTCTCACAACATAGCGCAGATAATGCGGCATGCTTCGTACTACAGGTTCCGCAACCCTCGCTGAAAATCAGCATGTAGTCCGCTCGATCTGAATTCCGACCATAGGGAAGTTGATGTGTCCACTCCAATGCCTCACTAAAGTAATTTACACTCTTCTTCCAAAACGCCTCTGAAAAGTGTGCGTTTTCTCCAAAAATTGCATAGGGGCATGATCTGGTTCTGGCAGTCCATGATCATCAAATCCAAAATGATCGTCATAAAATGCCTGCTTTTCCCAACCAAACTGAAATGTGCCATATTCCTTTCCATCTTCATTGGAAATGGCAACGATGTTCACCTTTCGACAGTCACAATCAAGATCAGGACAGTATAGCTCCACGAGCTTATAAGAACCTAGAGGAAGAGCTTCAGAGTCACTCTCCTGCAAGATATGTAAACAACGAGTTTCCTCCTCGGCAATCTCGGGAAATATTTCATAAAACGGGATCAGTATCACAGCCTACTCCTTCTTAATTATCTCTTCTCTTACCGAATCTCCAAAGGAGTGCCCACTGACCGAAAACGCCCCTCTAATTCTTTGCTAGCCTCAGCTAGAGCCACCATAGGCTCGTCCGAAGAAAACTGTGTCTCCAGATAGTACTGCATAACATCATGAATCCATTCTGGCCCCTTGGATTACAGGTGGAGAATCCCCTAAAGCTGTAACAAGCCAATTAGCTGCATCTTCTAAAGATTCCACGATTACATCAGAGAGTCCTTCTATAAACGGGTGAATCCACGACTCTACTTCAACACCGAGCAATGAAGTTGACTGCTTGTGGTAGTAAGAACCTAAAGGAGCCAATGCTACAACTGGTATTCTGTTCATTTTGCCCCACATCATTTCTGCACCCACTCCCAAACCTCTCCTATCCCTAGCATCAACAAGCACAGCATCCGCGGAGAAGACCTGAATCATATCCCTACCAAACACAGATCGCTGATCAGATAAATCATCAGTACGTATTGCTGGATTCAAAAAATGTACCTCATGAGGTGCCAAGTGACTGCCGAAGGACTTCCTGATCCGCCTCGGTCCAATACGTCTCATTGGGATGCTCGTGGGCCTTCTGAGAAAAGGAAAGAGATTTTTCAAGTATTGCGCTTGGCCTATAGCAACTTCAGCAGAAGCATTTTCTAAAAATGCTGTTTCTAATTCGGAGATCATGAGGTGATTCAAAACGATCATAGTCCAAAGTAATACCATTTATCAAAATTAAATGGATATCAGTTTAACCGTTCACAAAAGAAAAAGTTTTGGCAGTATTTCCTTCTAATCAATCCTAAATACATTCATTTGATGAGGAGTAGGAACCTGTATGATTTTCGATTCAACACACGTGTTTTGGTTCGGGCTGATTTTCTCGATAACACTTTTCCAAAACAGGTATGCAGACTTGTTTTCCGGAATAACTGCAATTTCCCACACACCAGGAAATTGTTGAATGATTTTCTGAGCGACATATCTGCCAATACCTTTTCTTCGACATCTACTAATAATGAAAAATTCCGCCATATTCCAGTTAACCAAGGATTCTGTTCCAATATTATTAACTAAGACAAATCCAATCGGTTCTTCTCTATAGAAAATAAGAAAAGGATGTCGATTTTTGTCCTCCCAATATTTGTCGAAATACGGGAGCGAATCGTATAAACCATTCTCATTAGGAAGGTTTTTTATCGAATTTTCGAAAGAGGCCATGTCATGTTGGTAGAATTGAGACAAATTATACAAAAGCTGCTTTTTCTCCACCGAGGCATGAATGATAGATATCTCTTGTTCTAAGAAAAACAATGTTACTTCGTTATCCTTCATTTAGATCATCATCACTAAGAAAAATTTTCAATCTAAAGATTAAGATGCTCGGAACAGGACTCGAACCTGCACGGGGTTGCCCCCAAGGGATTTTAAGTCGCTGCTCCCTCATTAAACCACAACGAACTAAATGATACAAGTATAAAAAAACCAACGGCTTAACTCTCCTTCAATTACGCCACCTTCATACCAACTATGCCCCTTTTTTGCAGCCTAGTGCGTAAAATTTGCGTAATTGATCCACATTATCTATAGCTAGATTTGCGATATTTTTTTACCTGATCCAAAATAGAATTGTGTATTAGCTTGTCTATGACTTATGCTCGGCTTAGTCTATGATACTTCATATTGAAATTTATTAATAATTTCTTGCAGCTCATTAACAAACCTCGATATATGAAATCCATCACAAACTGCATGATGAGCTTGGATAGACATTGGTAGCAATATTTTATCATTTTGCTCAAAATATTTTCCCATTGTAAATACTGGCAGTAAATAGTCAGCTCCTTTTAGTAAGTTCAAATTAAAGCCTGTGAAGGTAGTCCACGGAATACTTGAAATTGGGAATGTATTAGGTGGGGTATTAGGTTTTGGCGAAAACTGTTTTACATCACCATATTTTTGAGTATCGATTAAATAATTATTGTAAAACTCTGAAAAATCAAGGCTATATTCCGTCCAAATATTTGAAAATGTTTCACTGTCCTTATGAAAAATAGTGTATTCAGGGTACATTAAGTCAAACACTCCTACATCACTTTTCTCATCAATAGCGGTGCGAAACTCCTTGTGCTTATTAACAATCGTAGCCAACAAGTAAACCATAGTTGGATATAACTTAATATTTTTCTTCTTTATTGTTTCAAGAAGGCTTGTTATTTCAAGGTTTACAGTCATACTGTAAGTACAAGGAACAGTATTTAAGTAATATTTAAAATATTCTTTTCGACTCCAGCTGTTCACTTCAATTAATTCAAACTTCATATTATTATCCTCAAATTATATGGTAAGCTTTACCACAACACACATAACAAATATTCAATAGATTGTATCTTATTTAAGCAAATTATTAACGTCAATCACCATTGTACCAAAAAACAATTATAACTGGATGAACCTATCCCTTTAACCTCTTCACCCAAAGCATAATCATGGCAAATGCTATAAATCCCTCCCAATAACACATTTTTCTTTCCCATCTAGTTTGAATTCTTCGGTATTTTCTCTTGATCCAAGCGAATGTCCTCTCTATCTTCCACCTACAGTTTGCTTTAGATGATCTCGAACTTGTTTTTATTGATGCAGGCATCCATTTCGAGGAGATTTAATAACTATTATGATGGAAAAGGGTATTCCTATCGTTGCCGCTCACGATACTAATCCTCCACTCTACTCTCATAGATTTGATAAAGTTGTTATACCACCCCAATATAAAACTTTTCATTTCTCTAAGGGGGCTGATCTTACACTATGGGTGAAAAAAAATTGTCATGATGTGATTCGTTGCCTAGAGAAAACTGATCATACTTCTCATACGCTTTAGAAGTAGAGTCGTAAATATTTAATCGCGATGCTCGGAACAGGACTCGAACCTGCACGGGGTTGCCCCCAAGGGATTTTAAGTCCCAGCTCCCCTATTAAACCACAACGAACCAAATGATACAAGTATAAAAAAACCAACAGCTTAACTCTCCTTCAATGACGCCACCTTCGTGCCAACTATGCCCCTTTTTTCAGGCTAGTGCGTAAAATTTGCGTAATTTACCAAGGCCCTAATGAAGCACAGCATCATGCTTAATGAGTAACTTAATAATATCCTCATTTCCAATCTCACTAGCAAACTTCAGTGGATTATATTGATATTCATTATGATAAGTGAAATTTGGATCTGCACCATATTCTAAGAGGAACTCAACAAATCTAACATTTTTAGTCTTAATAGATAATAATAAGGGATTTATTGGTTGTGCTAAACTGAATCGATTGATACTGGCACCATTATCCAAAAATAATTTTACCATATTAAGATTTTCATTTTCTAATGCTTTCTCGAATACATACATCCAATATCCTGGAATAATTGGCGAAAGATCAACCCCTCTTTGAATCAACAATTCAATCAAATCATCCCTATTCAAAGAAACAGCTTGGTAAACCGTATTCCCCCTTTTACAGGTGTCATTGCATATTCCTCCACCAGCATCAAGAATTTTGATTATTGTAGAGAGAGAAGCCCCATTTTGTATTGCTATAGACACTAAATGATAGTTATTGATTTCTCTTCTAGAATTACAGGTACATCCTTTATCAATCAAGAACTCAGCTAGACTAAAGTCTTTCTGTCCAAGAGCACCATAAATACAACCCCAAGCGTTCGGCTGCCCCGATTGATTAATCTCATTTTTTTCTGGAAAGTCCCCTTGATAATTCAAAATACAATTAAGTATCTCTATTTTATTTTTATTTGGGATAGTTACAAATTCTTTAGAATCCTTCGAGGAAGAATAATTTGCTATAATCCATTCAATTCTCCCATTTATCACCATACGCACATGGTTCCATCGAATTTTAGGAGAAAAGATAAGTATTAGATTTATCATATCTAAATTTCCAATTACTACAGCCATACAAAGAGCATCTAGCCATGATTCCTTACCATCTTTCGAATAAATGTAATTCGGATCTAAACCATTTTCTAAAAATATTTTTACTGCATGCAAATCATTCTGAAAAACTGCTTCATGTAGGGCGGGCCATTTATTAGTGTTTTTCAAGTATTTAAAATATAGATCATGAAAATCTGCAACCTTCTCATATTCGAGTGAGGAATTATTCAACATTACATTGCTTATTTTTTCTATACTAAATACTCTTAAATTGTTTTGTAATTGGGTCTCTGCTTTTAATTGCTCAAGGACCACTTTATTGCCAAATTTAACGTTGTTGGTTTGCTCAAATAAATCAGTTAAAGCCAATGGTGAAATGTCATTATTAAGACTTGGGTCACTAGTAGTTATTTTTTCAAAATTAATGTTTTCAACAGACATATAATCTCCTCCTACACGTAGGCTTCTAATTCTTTTCCATTAATGGTTATTAACATTGAAATTAATATCATAAATTTTTTTCTGAGCATCTTCCCAATCTCCTGCCTGTCCCCATCGAACCAACTCTCCATCACAGAAATAAAGCCAATATCTATTGGTTTCCCCATCTCCAATTAGTGGAGCTGTTATTCCAAAAGTTAATACCGTTAGGCCAATTTGAGCTCCAAGCTGTCTCCCACTAACACCTTCTTTTACCTTATATTCCCAAACTTCAATATTTTGACTGAATTTATTCTTAATTGCCCCTCTACGAATACCCTGGCCTAACTTTGAAGCTAATTGAGACTTATTCATTCCTAATTCAATAACGTCTAATTCATTGGCACTAATATAGTGGTTAGCGCATCCGGTAAGTATGAGTAGAAAACAAAAACTACTTATGATAACTCTAAATTTCAAAATAAAAACCTATGATATAAATTCAATACAATATAATAACAGAATGGCAACTAATTAAACATGCTAAATAAATAGTTTACAATCTCACATATAAAAGTAATATTTTATTTGCAATTTATAAATAACTTTATTTAAACAAAAAACATCTTGTGACATGAATCGCTCTATGAGTCTCAGCTGTCACTGATGTCACAAATAAAATAACATTGCTTTAGAAAAATCAAAACTGATTTATGTGAGTTTAATATGGTCTAGTGCGTAAAAATTGTGTAAATTAAGAGTTTTTGAAAGCCAATGCGACAAGTGCATTTTTACGCATTTTTCTCTATGATAATGCTCGGAACAGGACTCGAACCTGCACGGGGTTGCCCCCAAGGGATTTTAAGTCCCTAGTGTCTACCATTCCACCATCCGAGCACATTCAACTTAAGATTCATTTTCTAGAGTTTCTTTTTTCGTCTCTTCGCCTTTTTCTTGAGGCTCTTTAGCCTCTAATTTCTTTTCCTTTTCGGGAAGAAGAATCTTTTTATAGCGAGAAATTGTCTCTGAAATCAATGTCGTAGGTGGTGGTACAAGCTTTTTCCTTTCTCTAGGCTTAGATTCTTTTGGCTCCGTTGCTTTTTTCGCTTCGGGCTTTTTTTGAAACTCTTTAGATTCAGATGTTTTTGCCTCTGGCTCTTGTTCTTTTTTCTTAGAACGGCGCTGCCTTTTTTTCTTTTGTGGATTGCCCTCTTGCTTTTTCTCTTCCTGTGATTTACCAATTTTAATCGATTGATCTAAAACAGTACTTTTTATTGCCATTTTGACTTCACGTACCTCTAAGATTTCGTAATCACTAAAAGGTAATAAAAAAGCCTTTGGTTTTTCCAAAGAGCGAAGAAAATAAAGGTTGCCAATGGACACCACTTCCAAAGCTGTCACCATATGCTCGTCAGATCCGCCTTTAGTATTGCGCACAGCGAGCTTATGACCCTCTTTTGGTGTAATAATCGTCTCAACGATCGGTTCTCTTGTAAAATGCATATTTATTTCCATGTTTTTTTTACTGGCATACTCATTTTAAAAAGTTTTGCCTTTGCAAACAACATTAAAATTTTTTTATTATCTGAGGTTATACAGTAAATTCTGCTTAAGAGAAAGAGCGAAAAGGGTGAGATGCACGTATTGCGACAATATCCAACTCCATGAGAGTTGGGCGAGGAGCAATGCACCGCAGATCGACCTTTGCAGCCTTTCTATAAGTAGAAGTTGGTGTGTAACATCAGTGTTTAAGATTCTTTGGATTCAAAAAATTTGAGCATATCAAGAATTCTTTGACAATAGCCGACCTCATTATCATACCACGCAATGAGTTTGTAAAATTGGCTATTTAGCGCAATGCCGGCATGGCGATCAAAGATCGCAGAATGAGTATTTCCAAGAAAATCTGAGGATACTAGAGGCTCTTCAGTATAGCCCAAAATCCCCTTAAGATGCGTCTGAGAAGCCTGTTTCATGACGTCGCAAATCTCTTCATAAGAGGTTTTTTTTGAAAGCTTGACTGTCAGATCGACAACAGAAACATCGATAGTAGGCACGCGAAAAGCCATACCTGTAAGTTTTCCTTTGATTTCAGGAATACATTGAGAAACCGCTTTGGCAGCGCCTGTCGAAGCGGGAATAATATTGTAGCCAGCGGCTCTGCCGCCTCGGAGGTCCTTTTTAGAAGGACTGTCTAGCGTGGGTTGGGTGGGTGTGATCGCATGCACTGTGGTCATCAATCCTTCTTCAATGCCAAAGGCATCTAAAAGCACCTTTGTCATCGGAGCGAGACAGTTTGTTGTACAAGATGCATTGGATACAATCTGATCTTTTTTAGGGTCATATTGCGTGTGATTAACACCCATGACGAGGGTCGGAATATCCCCTTTTCCAGGCGCAGAAATCAACACGCGTTTTGCTCCAGCCTGAATGTGCTTGTAGGCATGTTCATATGTGGTAAAATGGCCCGTGGATTCTACGACATAATCAATTTTTAGTTCTTTCCAGGGGAGCTCTTCAGGATTTCTCATAGAAAAAACTTGAATTTGTTTGCCATCAATAATGAGCGCATCATCCGTAGATTCTACTGTGCCTGTATACTTTCCATGAGTAGTGTCATATTTGATTAAATAGGCAAGATTACTTGCTGGGACAAGGTCATTGACAGCAACAATGTCAACATCCTTGCTTTGCATTGCTAAACGCAGCACATGACGGCCAATGCGGCCCACTCCATTAATTGCAATTCTTGGCATACCATTCAGTATAAAAAGAAAAATTGGAAAATGTAAAGGAAATTTGAATAGAAAAACTTGTTCTTATCATCACCAAATGGTAGAATTGGGAGTATAATTTAAAGGAGGGAAGATATGACGACATCAATAGGTGAGTATTATTATATGTATGGAAGTGGAAGTAGCCCCAATAGAAGGATACAATTTTTTAAAGAAACAGAACATGCTCCAGAAACTGTATTTGCCGTTGTTGATGCAAAAGTTACCGGTAACTGGCAAAAAATATGTGAGGTTGCCGGACGTTTAATCAATGTTGAAATATCAAGCACTTCAGAAAAGATTTGCGCAATAAAGGCTGAACGTGCAGGTCATCCGTATACCCTTAAACCTGACAAAAAACTTTCCGAAATTGTCGATGATTTTCAAAAAGCAATCCTCACATCTCTTGAACCTGAAGGAAACTGGAGAATTGGTATTACTAATGATATTGGAAATGATCCTCGTTTTGAAAAAGTTGCTCAGCTCAATATATTTAATCCTTCTTAGGAATTTCATCTTTAGAACTAAAACGTGTTTGATAAGCGATATATAGATGATTTTTCATCTTATTAAAAATATCTTCAATATTTTGCGGATTTTCTGGGGAGCTTTCAAGAGACTCTAATATAGAAGCTGCGAGAATGTGTCGAGAACTCTCAATAGATATCGCTGGCTTCTCATCAGTTTTCAGTATTTTTCTGACTTGAAAAACGATGTCTTCATCTTTTTCTTTCCAAGAAACTACATCCATTAAACATCGATCCTTGAAACAGTCTAATTTTGTTTCTGCTATAGCTTTCGCTGTTGCGTTTGCTGTTGCAATTGCTATCTCTAGTGAAACATTGAATTGTTTTACATCAGGTTGATCTTTTATTGTAACCAATTCTTTAAAACTTATTTCTTTTATTCCTTCCAAATCTCGTTGAATTTCCTCATAAATGATTTGTATCCACTCTTCCCATTCTTTTTTTGTTTGATCTAAAATTCCTGTTTGATTTTTAAGTAGTTCAATAATTTGAATGATGACATATGGTCTTAAAATATCAATAGGATGTTTATCTGCAGAAAAAAATAATTTTTCATAATTTAAACATTCTGTGGTCCCTTGACCTTTCTTTGGTGTTTGTCTATATCCAAATACACCAGACTCTTTTTTTAATGTCACATGATCACTTATCTTCTCTATAAAAATAGTGCTCGAACTTGAAGAAAGTTTTAATAATTTCATAGGTTTTATGCGCTTTGAATATAAAAGCCCAGAACAGCGCATTTTTCCATTTCTATTTCCTCGAAGTGTTCCAATTAATCCTATTCCAAAAGAAGGGCCAATGCTCATGACACCTAAAACATCTGAGGCAACTTCTTCTAGACAAATGCTCCAATATTCCATCATTTTTGTTGTTGTTTCTAAATCCACTTTATTATTATTACAACATTGGCTCACAGATTTTTCAACCTCTTGCTGCAACTGTTCAATAAGTCCTTTGAAAGAACGTAAAAAATTGTGCCCGCCCACTTCATGACCTAACGATGCCCATGCTAATAATCCCCCCATTTGGTATTCAGGAGGTAGATTCACGATACCCGCTTTAATTCCTTCGATCTTCTCTGTTGTCGTTATTGGAAATGTACAAGGTCCTTTACTTTTCCCCCATTTCGCCAATGGCGCAAGGGCACCTAAGGACAATTGAGAGATCTCTTTATCAAGAAAACTTTTATAAATTGTTGTCACTACAGCCTGAAAAGCTTGTAAATCTCTAAATGAAGATGGATAATATTTTCCTTGATAATTCCTTTGCAAAAGCGCTTCACCAACCTCTTCAATGACTTTTTTTTGTGATCTTTCTTCACGAGTTAAATCTCCTTGCGCATTTGTATCAAAAATTCTATCAAATCCAGAACATTTCAATTGTGTTAAAAACTGAATAAAAGGTTCTAGAACAGAGTCTTTGTACTCTCTTGACAAAACAACTTCATTAATTGATCTAAGAAGTCGAAGTTCTTCTAATAAATATCCATAATCTGGTTTAAATAAACCTCCATGAGCGGTATAATACGTATCATAAATCGCATGTTCTAAGTTTTGAATTCTGGGATTTAGATGAGGACTTGCCATTTTACCTTTTCAATGTTACTGGCCTATCAAAAAAACTTTTTTTTCAACGCCAATTTTTACAGGTTAGGATAAAGTCTGTTCTTCAGATGAGAGGCTTTTCTCTTTTGGAGCAACTTTTTTTGATTTCTTAACTTCTTCGGCTTCTTTCTTAGGAGCTTTTGCCTTTTTGGACTCTTCAGGCTTAGCTTCAGCTTCTACTTCTTCTTCGGAAGCTTTTACCTTCTTTTCTTTTTTGGGCTTGGGCTCTTTTTTCTCTTTTTTAGGCTCTTCTTGTGGAATCACTTCGTGTGGAAGGTATTGTAGAATACATTTTTGGCTAGCATCTCCACGACGTGTTTGGAGTTTTAAGATGCGAGTGTATCCGCCATTGCGTTCTTTAAAACGCTCAAACAACTCTGTAAACAATTTGTTGATGATTTTTCTATCTACATTGTACATAGAAAAATTTTGGGACTTTGCCTTTCTTTTCTCTTTTGATGAAAGGGTATTATAACGCAGTTTGAGTTTGGCTTTGACAGATCTTTTGGCAGCTAGGGTTTGCTTTTTGGCAAGTGTGATCAGTTTATCTGCATGACGCTTGAGAATTTTTGCCTTTGCGACACTCGTTTCAATAGATTCTTTTTCCACAAGGGCTTTCAACATGTTGGAAAGTAGAGCTTTTCTATGACCAGAATCTCGACCAAGCTTAAAGGTACTTTTACGATGCCTCATGGTTTCCTCCAGCTCTTCTCATCTTATAATCTTCTAACACTTCTTTGATATTGTCTTTATTGATTTCAAAACGACTTAAATCCATTCCCAATCCAAGCCCCATTTCATGCAATTTTTGCTTGATTTCTGTTAAAGATTTGCGACCAAAATTTCTAAACTTTAAGAGTTCTGGTTCCGGCATCAAAACAAGTTCTCCAATCGTTTCAATACCAGCACCAGCTAAACAGTTTGTGGAACGCACAGACAATTCGATTTCACCCACACGCAAAACGAGTTTTTGTAAAATCACATCACGATCGGTTTCTGCTTGCGTTTCGCCTGTTTCAAAAACAATCTGCTGTGTTTTTAATGTGGTAAATGGAGCTAAATGCTGTTCGACAATCTGAGCTGCAAAGTTCAGTGCTTCTTTTGGAGTGACTCTGCCGTCGGTTGTGATTTCTAAAATAAGACGATCAAAATCTGTATCTCGACCAACCCTAGTGTTTTCCACATAGTAATTCACTTTTCGAACAGGAGAATAGATCGAATCAACAACAATTTCATCATTGACTTTATTCTCAATCACATGTCTTTCAGAAGGCGCATAACCTCGGCCAATTTGAACCTTAAGATCAATGCGTTTAGACATCGGTTTTGTCACTGTGAAAAGATAGTGATCTGGATTGACCAATTCAAATTGAGGATCACTGATGATGTCTTTAAGATAGACTTTGAATTGTCCCTCTTTTAATTTATCTGATGTGATATCTAATACACTTGTGAGATGATAAATTCTATTGGTTGCTTCTTCTAGATTTTTGTTAAAGTGTTTTAATAACACACCTTTCAAATTTAAAATGATGTCTGTCATATCTTCAACAACACCATCGATAGACATGTACTCGTGAGCAACATCTTCGATTTTTACTGATATGATAGCAGGAGCCTCAATGGAAGATAATAAAACGCGTCTTAATGAATTTCCTATTGTGTGTGCAAATCCTTTTTCAAAAGGTTCTGCAATAAATCGCATCTCTTTTGTATCTTCTTGGCCATCGATTTTGATGACAGTTGGCAATTCAAATTTGCCATATTTTATAGCCATATTTTTACTCCTAAATTAAACGCGGCGTCTTTTTCGAGGACGACATCCATTATGTGGAACAGGTGTGCGATCTTGAATCGTTGTGATAGTAAGACCGACGCTTTGTAAGCCTCGCACAGCTGATTCACGACCAGCTCCCGCTCCTTTTAAAATAACCCCTATCTCTTTCATTCCAGCACTAACCGCTTTTTTTCCAGCTTCTTGTGCAGCTACAGTAGCAGCAAATGCCGAAGATTTTCTAGACCCTGAAAATCCACAATTTCCAGCACTTGACCATGTGATCACTCCACCCGCAGGATCTGTGATCGTCACAATCGTATTATTAAAAGTTGCCTTTACAAAAGCAATTCCTGATGGAATACTTCTTAAATGTTTTTTTCTTGTTTTTGTCTTAACTGGTTTTTTTGTTTGTTGTACTTTTGCCATATCTCACATTACTTTTTAGATGGAGCTTTTTTCCTGCCCGCAATGGTTCTCTTTTTACCTTTTCGTGTTCTTGCATTACATCTTGTTCTTTGACCACGCACAGGAAGTTTTGCGCGGTGTCTCAAACCTCTATAACAATTGATGGAAATTAAACGTTTGATGTCATTTTGCACTTGACGGCGAAGGTCTCCTTCTACAATGTACTCTGTTTCCAAAAGTTTGCTGATTTTTGCAATGTCTTCCTGCGTGAGTTGACTTGCACGCATATCTTCGTTCAGCTTTAACTTTTGAACAACCTCTCTCGCTGTCTTTCTTCCTATTCCATAAATGTAGGTAAGGCTTATCACAAGTCTCTTACTATCTGGAATATCTACGCCAATAATTCGCGCCATTTTTTCTCCAACGTTTTTCTCTAAAGGAATCTTTTAACAAGTTCCCCTAGACTATATCAAAATCTAGCTTTTTTGCCCTTATTTTTTTTTCAAACAATCTTTTAACCTGAGCTTTGGGTTTTAACGAAGTTTAGCTCTTCCCCTTCTCAAGGCTCCATCATAACGCTTTGTTAAAAGATGTGAATCAATTTGTCTATACGTATCCAATGCAACCCCTACCAAAATCAATAATGAGGTGCCTCCAAAAAAGTTTGATGTCCTTTGATCAAGGCCTAACAATTTTCCGACCACTGAGGGAAGCAATGCAATCACAACCAATGAGACGGCTCCAAGTAGAGTGATGCGATTCATGGATTTTTTTAAAAAATTTTCTGTAGAAGCTCCCTGTTTAATCCCTGGAATAAAGGCGCCGTTTCTTTTCATGTCAGAAGCAATTTGTCCAGGATGAAATTGTGTAGCTGTCCAAAAATAGGTGAAAAAGAAGATCATCCCCACATAAAGCAGTGTATAAAGCCAACTACCAGGAGATAGCATTGTCGCTAAACTTTGTGCCCATTGGCTTTTTGCCAAAAAGCTTACAATCGATGCAGGAAGCATTAAAAAAGAAGAAGCAAAAATCACTGGGATCACTCCTGCATAATTCACTTTTAATGGCAAATAAGGAGAACCCGAGGCCTGCATTTCACGCATGCCTACAATCCTTCTGGCATATTGCAAAGGAATACGCCTCTCTCCTTGAACAATCATGATCGTCCCAATCACAATAATCACAAATAAGGCAATTAATACGATGAGTGAAATAAATGTCATAGATCCAGGTTCTTGAGATTCTAGCTGAAGCGCTGAAATCAATGAACCAATGGTAAAGGGAAGTGTGGAGACGATCCCAATTGAAATGATCAAACTCACTCCGTTTCCAATACCTTTTTCTGTAATCTGTTCTCCAATCCACATCAAAAAGACCGTGCCCGCTGTCATGGTGATTGTGGTAATCAGATAGAACACCCACGGAAATTGTCCCCATGTAAGCACGAGCATTTCTGGTAAAATCACGCCAGGATAGGCTCCGATACGGCTTAGTGTATACGAGCAATATAAAAAAGATTGTAAGAATGCGATACCGATGGTTAAAAGACGTGTCCACTTAAGAATTTTACGTCTTCCAACTTCTGGATTTTCTTTCACCTCTTTTTGCAGTCTTGGCACAAGTGCAACTAAAACCTGCAACACGATCGATGCTGAGATGTAAGGCATCACACCAAGTGCAAAAATGGTCATTTGGGAAAACGCACCACCAGAAAAAATGTTGATCAACTGAAAAAGACTTTGTGCACCTTTGGTCGTATGCTTAAAAATATCGACAGCAAGTTCGCCATTAATTCCCGGAACAGGGACAAACACACCGATGCGAGAAATTCCAAGTAAAAGCAGCGTCCAGAAAATCTTCTTTTTAAGATTTGGTATACCAAGGATTCTTAAAATTGCATTTTTCATTTTACTTTTGTCATCTCAACTTTTGCTTTTTTTAGTTTCTCTTCAGCACCTTTGGTGAAACAAGACGCTTCAATTTTTACCTGTTTTTTCAGCTCGCCATTTCCCAGTATCTTAAGTCTCACAGAATTAAAACTTGGGCGTACCATGCCCTTGGTTTTAAGCGTCTCGACATTGACTGTTTCCTGATCTGAAAAATATTTTTCTATTTCAGTTAAATTCAGGGTTAAAAATTCCTTTTTAAAACGAAAATTTGAAAATCCACGTGTGGGCAGTTTTTGAAACCAAGGCGCGTTTCCACCCTGTTTTGTCAAACGTCGTTTATAACCAGAACGTGATTTATCTCCATTTTGTCCACGGCAACTTGTCTTGCCTCGCTTAGACCCAGGACCTCTTCCTACACGTTGCACATTTTTACGAACTTTTATATTTTTTAATTCATGCAATTTCATTTTAACCCCTTTGCATCAATACTTGGTCTTTTGTGCGCAATTGTTTAAGTGCACTAAACACAGCAAGTACTTGATTATTTGGATTTTTTCCCCACGTTTTTGCAACCACATCTTTGATCCCTGCAAATTCTAACACAGAACGCACCATCGATCCTGCAGTAATTCCTGTTCCTGTCTTAGCGGGTTTTAAAAGCAGTTGCACACCATCTTGTTTCACTTTGATACTATGCGGGATGGTGGTGCCCTCAATTTTTACTTCAATTATGCTCTTTTTAGCAAGTGCTGTAGCTTTATGAATGGCTTCTGCCACCTCATTGGCTTTTGCAAATCCAAAACCCACTCTTCCTGCATGGTCTCCAACCAAAACTAGCGCCGAAAAGCTAAACTTACGTCCACCTTTTACAACCTTTGAACACCGATTGATGTATAATATTTTCTCCGCAAACTTTTCTTCTTCTTTTGCCATAGTTTCCTCTTTTAAAACTCCAGTCCAGCTTCTCTTGCACCTTTTGCAAACTCTGCAAGCACTCCGTGAAACTTGCTACATCCTCGATCAAAGACTACTTTTTGAATACCCTTTTCTTTTGCTAAAGTTGCAATATGCGTTCCTAATTTTTTTGCATTTTCTTTATTTTTCTTATCAAAATTTTGCGCTTTTTTTCCAAATGTAGAGCCTGCAATAAGTGTTTGCGCTTTTTCATCATCGATGATTTGTACATGCAGATGTTTATTCGTTTTGACAACACAAAGGCGTGGTTTTGCCAAAGTTCCTCTTAAATTTTTACGCACTCGTAATTCGCGTTTTTTTCTTCGTTCATGACTTGCTAACATCGCCTAACCTGTTTTTGCTGTTTTACCTGATTTTTTACGTACATATTCACCTTCATAACGAATTCCTTTACCTTTGTAAGGCTCTGGTTTTCTTTTGGATCGGATATCTGCTGAAAATTGTCCCACAAGATGCTTATCCAAACCAGAAACTGTAATCTGTGTATTTTTTTCGACTTTCACTGTAAGCCCTTGTGGAATGGGCATTTTTATAGGATTAGAATATCCCACTTGCAAATCCAAAGATTGACCAGAAACCGCCGCACGATATCCCACTCCAATCATTTGTAATTTTTTCTCAAATCCTTCCGTAACACCTTTAATCATATTCACAACTAACGCACGATACAGACCCAAAAAACTATAACCTGTATTGTTTTCAAGATTGATAGTAACACCCTCATCGGCCACTTTTATGACTATTCCTTTTATAAGTTTTTGTGACAAACTTCCCTTAGGCCCTTTCACGTTGACAACATCAGCTTGGGTCATCACTTCAACACCTTTAGGCAATTGAATCGGTTTTTTCGCAAGTCTAGACATATTTCGCTCCTACCATACGCAACATAAGTACTCTCCTCCAATTCCTTCTTTTCTGGCTGCTTGATCATCTATCACACCTTTCGAAGTAGATAAAATTGCAATACCCAACCCATCAAACACAAAAGGAATTTGATCTTTTCCAATATAATAGCGTCTTCCGGGAGAAGAGACTCTTTTTAATCCTTGAATCACAGGCATTCTTTCATCACCATATTTTAAAAAGATACGAATCTTTCCACCTATTTTTTCTTCTTTTGTCAAATGACCCAAAATCAACCCTCGTTTTTCCAAAATTTCGATCATCGCGACAATCATTTTGCTTTTTCTCACATCACAATAGCGCAACTCAGCCCTCAAGGCGTTACGAATACGTGTTAAAAAATCACTGATGGGGTCTATATTCATGCTTCCTCTTTTGTTTTAAATGGCAGACCAAGATTTTCTAAAAGCTCAACACATTCTTCATCTGTTTCAGCCGTTGTGACAAATGTGATATGCATCCCTTGTTGACGCTTCACAAGATCTAAATTGACTTCTGGGAAAATTTGCTGGTCATCAAGACCTAGTGTGTAGTTGCCTCTTCCATCACATTTTCTTGTAAATCCACGGAAGTCTCGAATACGTGGAGAAGACAGGTTGCAAAAACGATCTAGAAAATCAAACATACGCTGGCCTCTTAAGGTCACTTTTAGTCCGATTGCTTGGCCTTCTCTTAGCTTGAAGTTTGAAATCGAGTTTTTTGCTTTTGTCAGAATAGGTTTTTGCCCAGATAATGCTGTGAGTTCTTTTGCGCAATCTTGAAGCACGTTTTTGTCTTTAACCGCTTCGGCAACGCCCATTGCAATCACGATTTTTAAAAGACGTGGCACATTCATTGGATTTTTATATTCAAACTTTTTATTAAGTTTTGGAATCACTGATTCTTTATATTTTTCTTTCAATGTTGCCATGTTTTACTTTCCTGCCTTTACAAGCCTATGTACTTTTTCTTTTCCATCTTGCGTGTAAAAAAGTTCTTTTTCTTGTTTTTTGTTTTGACGCACATGAAGTTTTACACCTTTTCCGCCTATAGCTAAGCGCACATTAGAAAGATGTACAGGTTTTTCCATAGAAACAAACCCACCTTTTGGATTTTGCTCCGATTTTCTTACCGCTTTTTTACATAAATTCACACCTTCTACAAGCACCAATTGTTTAGAACGCGCAACCACTTTTCCCACTTTGCCTTTATCATTGCCTGCAAGAATGATCACTTCATCCCCTTTGCGAATATGTTTATTGTTCATTTAAATCACCTCCGGTGCAAGGGAGCAAATTTTCAAAAATCCAATCTCTCTTAATTCTCTTGCCACAGAACCAAAAATACGGGTTCCAATGGGATTTTTTTTATCATCAATCAAGACGCAGGAGTTGGCATCAAAACGCAATTTAGATCCATCACGTCTTCGGAGCGGTGCTGTGGTGCGTACGATCACTGCTTTGACCACTTTCCCTTTTTTTGCATTTTGATCAGCTGTAGGATCGCTTTCCTTAATAGAGCACACAATCACATCTCCTACTTTTGCATACCGTCTTCTAGAACCTCCAAGCACTTTAAAGCACTTGACCCTCTTAGCTCCTGAATTATCTGCAACTTCTAATTCTGTTTCTTGTTGAATCATACGTTTTCCTTATAATTAACACGCCAGCGTTTCATTTTAGACATCGGTCTTGCTTCCACAAGAGTGACCATATCTCCAGTTTTAAATTGATTTTTTTCATCAGGTGCATAATATTTTTTAAAACGCGTCACGACCTTGCGATATTTTGGATGCGGAAATGTACGTGTCACTTTCACCACAACGGTCTTATCCATTTTGTCTGAAACCACAACGCCCTTTTTCATTTGTTGATTATTTGACATCCTTTTCTCCTTGCATCTCTTTTTGTCTCAAGGCTGTTAAAATACGTGAGCGCATTTTCTTTTTTTGTTTGATTAAATGCGCAGCTCCAATCTTTTGCTGCAATTTTTGTTCAATTTTAAATTGGTAGATCTCTTTCAAAAGCTCTTGCTCTTGGACTTCCAACTGTTCATTTGACTGGTCTAAAAATTCTTGTATGCTCATAATATTTTTTCCATCCTCTCCACAAAACGCGTTTTCAATGGCAACTTAGCAGCAGCTTTTCTCAAAGCATTTTGCGCTTCTTCTTTTGACACATCGGCCACTTCAAACAAAATACGTCCCGGTTTTACACAAGCCACCCACTCACTTGGACTCCCTTTTCCTTTTCCCATACGTGTTTCTGCAGGTTTTTTGGAAATCGGTTTGTCTGGGAAAATTTTAATCCATACTTTTCCTCTTCGAGAAAAAAAACGATTAATCGCCACACGAGCAGCTTCGATTTGCCGTGATGTGATCCATCCACGATCCAACACCTGGATTCCAAAATCGCCAAACTCCACTAAATTCCCTGCTTTTGACAGACCTTTTAGCGTCCCTTTTTGCTGTTTTCTATGTTTTGTGCGTTTTGGAAATAACACAACTTCCTCCTAAATTAAATCTCTTCACCACGGTTAATCCACACCTTGACACCCAATGAACCATAGGTTGTTTCTGCTCTTGCTTGTGCATAGTCAATATCTGCCCTTAGTGTATGTAAAGGCACTCTGCCTACTTTGTATGTTTCTGAACGTGCAATCTCAGCCCCACCTATTCTACCAGAAACCTGCACTTTTATTCCATGGGCTCCTGCATCACGGCTGGCTTGAAGCGCTTTTTTCATCGCTCTTCTAAATGCCACCCTACGTCTCAACTGATATGCAATGTTATTTGCTACAAGTTGGGCTTCTAAATCTGGACGTTTGATCTCTTCAACTTCAATAAACACATCTTTTTTTGTAAATTCTCTAAGATCTTTTTTCAACTGGTCAATCTCCGCGCCTTTTTTACCAATAACGAGACCTGGTCTTGGTGTGCGGATAGTCACTTCAATTTTATCACTCATCCGTTTTATTAAAATTTCTGCAGCTTGCTGACAAGACGCTCTTTTCATCAAAAATTGTCTAATTTGACGATCTTCTTCCAACAGATTGCCAAAATCTTGTTTGCTCGCAAACCACGAAGAGGCCCATCGTTTTCTTATTACAAGTCTAAATCCAGTTGGGGATACTTTTTGTCCCATTATTCACCTCTTCCTTTTTCAATGGTAATTTGAAAATGGCTTGTGCGTTTATTGATAGGAGATCTTCCACCTTTGTTTCTTGGCTTTGCACGTTTAATGATTGGCCCGCCATCCACTCTCACTTCGCCAACAACCATCTCTTCTCTTCTGACATCATGCAGGACTTCAAAATTCGCAATCGCTGAAAGTAGTGTCTTTTTTAAAAGCGGCGCCGCTTTTTGTGGTGTGTTACTCAATTGATGAATGGCTTCTGTGACAGGAAGTTTGCGAATTAACCCCGCCACCAGCCTTGCTTTTCTTGGCGATATGCGCACATATTTCGTTTTTGCTACTGCCTTTTCCATGGTTTTTATTTACCCGCTTTTTCTGCTTTTGTTAAAGGATGCCCTCTAAATATTCTTGTTGGAGAAAATTCTCCAAGACGATGTCCTACCATATTTTCCGTTGCAAACACCGCATTAAATTTTCTTCCATTATGCACTTCAAAAGTATGCCCTACCATGTCAGGTGTAATCATCGACCTTCTAGACCATGTGCGGATCACGCTTTTTTTACCTTCTTTATTCATCTTCTCAACTTTTTCTGCGAGATGATGGTCGACAAAAAAACCTTTCTTTGTGGATCTTCCCATTTATTGCCTCACTTTACCTTTTTGCCTTTTTACGTTTACGTGCTTGAACTATATGCTTTTTTGTCTTTTTCTTCGAGCGTGTTTTTTTGCCCTTCGTTGGCACTCCCCAAGGTGTTTGAGGAATATTTCCTTTACTCTTTCCATTTCCTCCACCCAGCGGGTGGTCAACAGGGTTCATCGCCATTCCTCTTGTCGTAGGTCTTATGCCTTTCCAACGTCTTCGCCCAGCTTTGCCGTCAGATCTGAGTATATTTTCACCATTAGAAACCACGCCAAGAGTCGCACGACACTGTTCATTAATCGTACGCATTTCTCCAGAAGGTAATCTAATTGTCGCTTTGCCACTAGATCGTCCACTTAATTGCGCACTCATTCCAGCAGAACGAACAAGTCTGGCTCCCATGCCAGGTTGCATTTCTATGTTGTGCACCACAGATCCAATCGGCATATCTACAAGGCGCATGCAATTTCCCACGGTAAACGGCGGCTCTTTGGATGTTTTTATCATATCTCCAACTTTCAATTTTTCTGGAGCAATCACATAGCGTTTTTCTCCGTCGCAATAGTATAACAGAGCAATAAATGCTGATCTATTAGGATCGTACTCAATGCTTGCTACTTTTGCAGGAATATCTTCTTTGTCTCGGATAAAATCAATCGCTCTAAAGCGACGCTTATGCCCTCCACCACGATGGCGGCATGTGATGCGCCCTAAATTATTGCGTCCATTCACGCGATTTTTTTTCTTAATCAAACTCTTTAATGGTTTGACTGTCTGTTTTTTTCCCTCAACGCGTGTGAGTTGACCAAAAGATGGTACAATTGTAAAACGGCGTGTCGATGTTGTCGGCTTGTATTTTTTTACCATAGTTTATACCTCATCAATACTATCGCCTACTCTCAGGGTGACAATAGCTTTTTTGTATCCCGCTTTTTTTCCAATTCTTCCGCGGACACGTTTTGGCTTGGGTTTCGTATTCACTGTGTTCACACACATCACTTGAATTTTTTTCTCACTGTAAATTTCTTCAACAGCACGTTTGATTTCAGTTTTATTCGCATCTCTGTCTACCACAAACACATATTTGGGTTTTTCACAGCGCGCGGTGCATTTATTTGATGCGCTATGTTTAAGCCCTTCTAAAACCGTCGCTTTTTCTGTCACATGTCTTGTTTTGATCACTTCATATGGGCTTTTCATAACTTATTTTCCACCTTTCAAAAATGTTTTTAGCTGATCGAGAGCAGAATCTAAGACAATCACATCTTTTGCTACAGCTAAATCATAGGCATTCACATTGTCAACACCTGTGATTTGTACTTTTTTTAAGTTTTTTAAACTTTTTGCAAAATTCTTGTACTTGTCTTGCATTTTGTCTTTGTCTTCTTTGCCAGCTGTTTCTTTTAAAAACAAAACCCTGGAGTTTTCTAATCCCAGGGTTTTTAAAAAGTTTGCCACGTTTTTGGTTTTGGGCTCTTTAAATGCATCAAATTTGAGCACATACATTGTCTGTTCTTTCGCTTTGTTCGCAATCAAAAAGCGCACTGCTTGATTACGTTCTTTTTTATTGATGCGTACATGCTGGTCAAATTTAGGCCTAGGCCCAAAAACAATTGCTCCGCCTTTATACTGCGGAGCGCCTAAAAATCCTTGTCTGGCTTTACCTGTTCCTTTTTGCGCATGGGGTTTTTGTGTGGAATGGTTGGCCTCTGATCGCACTTTTGTATTCGCCGACCACTGCCTTTTGTTTTCACGAATCGCAATGATATAATCTTTGATCAGTTGTGGATTGGTCTTGATATCAAGCAACTTGTCATCGATCATTTCTTTACCGACTTCTTTTGCTTCAAGATCTACCTTTTTTAACTCAGCCACGGTTATACCTTACTTTTTACATTTCTTTCTTGCCACACGCACGGAAACTAAACTTCCATTAGCTCCGGGAATAGCGCCTTTAATTAACATGATATTTTTTTCTTTATCGACACCCAAAAGTCGCAAGTTTTCCACAGTCACTTTTTCGTCTCCCATGTGCCCTGGCATCTTAGATCCAGGACGTACACCAACAGTCAAAGCTCCTGTAGATCCCATTGTACGATGAAAACCTGACCCATGAGAAGCAGGCCCTCCGCTAAATCCATAGCGTTTCATGACTCCTTGAAATCCTTTTCCTTTGGATGTGCCTGTCACGTCCACAAAATCAATGCCTTCAAATATGTCGACACCAATTTCTTGACCCAGTGCGTACTCTTCTGTACTTTCAACACGAGTCTCTCTCAAATGACGACGTGGTTCTAATTTATTCTTTGCAAAATGTGAAAAGCGCGGTTTGCCAATGCGTTTTTTCTTAGTGTCATCCCCTTTGCCCCCGATCTTATCAAATCCCAACTGCACAGCATTATAACCATCTTTTTCTTGCGTTTTGATTTGTGCAACAACATTGGGTTCCACTTCAATCACAGTACAGGCAACCACATTTCCGTTTGGATCAAACTGCTGCGTCATTCTGATTTTCTTTCCCATCAACAAAATATTTTGCTTTTCCATAATGCCTACTTCGTTAAAACATTTTTTCTCTGTAAATTGGGAAAAGTGCCCTTAAGATACAGAGGAGGACTAACAACTAACTAAAAGCCCTCATGTCGTTAACATGAATTTAGGAAGAGATTAGCAAAGGGGTGATATTTTACGCAAGAATTTTAATGAGAATTTAAAAGACTCCTAGAAGATTCCAAGAATAAGCGCCTTTTTCAAAAAACAGCTTAACACAAATAGGAGGATAAAGCTGTAGAAAAAGGCGATCAAAAACCCGTGCTGCTTATTGAGCTTGAACATCAAATACTACGGGTTTGTCCGGCTGCGGTGTTTGCTCTTTTCCACTTTCTTTCCATGCGCAATAACCTTTGTACAAAAGTGGCGCAACTTTAAGACTACTAACAATCACGCTGTAATAGGCTTTTGCATTTGAAACGCCAACAAATTTAAAACCAAATTTCTCAAAAAGCCCAAAAGTGGTTGCTGCAATCGCGGCAACTGTTTCGAGGTTTCCGAATTCGTTTGTGCCCTTTTTGTAAATAGCATAGCCTGGTTTTGCAAGCGATAGGATTTGGAGGCCTTTGACAATTTTTTCATCCAATCCTGGGAAACCACGAGTCCAACGTGATTGCTCTTCCAAACTTGAGATCAGTTTTGGAAGTGCTACAAGAGCTTCTAGAATAGTTTCAGAATTTACAACCTTTTTGACGTGCATTGGTAGAGTCAAAAGCGATGCTCGAGTATGCATGGAATCTAATCCATCTTTAGCGCCTTGAAGTCTTCTTTTTAAATTGACATTTTCAGCAAACAAGTTCGTTGCATCCAATAAGAACATAGGCACTTTCATCACATCAAGGAAATTTTTTGGCTCAGAAACAAAATGCTCAAATGTACCAACAGGGGTTTTTGCCTCTTTTGGCTCTTCATCTTTTGTAAAGAGGAAAAGCGCAACCTTTGCAATTTTATTGGCAATACCAATGACAGCAAGCGCCGTTTTGAGGTGCTTATTGTTTAATGCACCTATCACGGACACTAGCGATGAGTTTTTTAGATCTTGTGTAAATGCTAGATTGATTCCTGTTAACACAGGTGTCAATACACCCAAAGTTGCAAGAGCTAAACCGGTGATTTTTGTCCCAAATTGTGCTGAAGCATAATAGGCTTTGACAGAAGACAAGTCTTTTCCAAATAAAGAGCGCGCTTGAAAGTCTTCATCAGCTTTTTTTGCATCAAAATGCACAACATCGATAAGCTTCATGCCAACAACACAAGCACTTGCGGCCGTGTCAAAAAGATCTGATACTTTTACCTTGCTTGTATCATTATCACGTGGATTTGAAAAACCTGTATAAAATTCAGCGCTTTTTTCGAGCAAGCCAAACAATGAACTTAAACCTGTAGAAAGTAGTACTCCTGCTAAAAAGGTTGTTTTCCAATCTTTTCTATCGAGTTGATAGGCATCAAATCCTGATTTAAGATCAAAAATTCCTAATCCTTTTCCAAGTTGCGATGAAAAAGATTCATCATCCTCCTCATCATCGTACAACCTAAAAATACCGGAGGCAATACCACCTAACTTAGTAAGCGTATCTTCATCTTTTGAAACGCGATCGATTTCACCCCAACTGATAGGTACTACACTTTCTTTTACAGCTTCTGCCATTACATACTCCTCGTATTTTTTAAAAGACCATTATACTCATTAGAAAAATTTTGTCTAGTAAATTCATTCAGCACTTTTTGCTTCCTCAGGTTTTTTTTCTTCAGAACCCCAAAGCCATTGATATCCTCGGTCGTACCAATTTGAGGCCGTTGTTTTCACAATGCTTTCTTGCTCAGGTTCTGCAACTGTTTGGTACACGCTATCGATCACGCCTGCCAACTTATAGCCTTGGTATGTTTTGATGACCACAATCACAGGAAGTGCGGGATTAACAATACATGATGCAGCAATGACAGCGCTGCCTATTGCAGCACCCCCAACAAGCGCTGTTTTTTGTGTGCTGTCAAGCTTTTCAAATTCTTCACTCATCTCACCAATCTTTGCTTTGATCTGCTCTGCATACTCTGCACGATTTTCATAAACGTCTTGTACAGTTTTAGCATGCGCTCCTACATTAAGCGCTCCTGTGATTGGAGTAGGAAGACTTTTTCCTAAAATCCATCCTGTTTGTTTGCTAATATTGAGCGCCACTTCGGATAGACTTGAAACGCCTTCGCTGCTTTTTAGCGATTCTTGATTAAATAAATTTTTTACCTGTGATGGCAACACAAGAAAACGTACCTTTGCATCCCAGTTAGATAGTTTTTTGAGCCACGCGTTATTTGCGCTGATAAACTCCATAAACTTCTTTGGGACACCGATGACGTTAGACACGGTCTGAGGATCGGGAAAGTAACTTTTAACCGTGTCGCTATCAGGAAGGTAAGTTCTGACGGTTTTGCCATCAGGGAGATAGCCTTGCACGGTTTCACTATCAGGAAGGTAACCTTTGACAGTGTCGCCGTCGGGAAGGTAATTTCCAAGCTTTGAAGCCAGCGTTTCAGATTCCTGAACGGGTTCTTCCGTGATTAAAATAATGTTTACAGGACTTTGCCCAATTGCTTCTGCCATGATAATACTCCTTGTTAACTGACCTTACGCACTACCTTCCGTTTATATGAGGGCTACAAGAAACAATCTACGGCGTCTTTCTCCTCACACAACTCTCATGGAGTTGTGCTTGTCGAATATCCTTGTATCTTGTCCCTTTCGCTCCTCCTCTAAACAGAATTTACTGCGTAACATCAGTTTTTAAGGGGAGATTTTAACACAAAAAAAGAGAAATGTCTAGGCAATAATGTGTAAATGGGTAGAGTGCAGTCCTTTCAAAAATTCTTTTACATGCATTTTGGATTTCCCCTCGATTTGGAGCTTAGAAACGCTTATCGCCTGAGTTTTTGTGCCTATCAACAATTGGTCATCTAAAATTTTTATTTGACAGGGCTTGAGTGTATAGTCGGAGAGAATGGCTTCAAAAATTTTTACGCGTTTGGCTTGCTTGATCTGAACATGGCAAAAGGCACCGGGGACAGGAGATAGGGCACGGATATGATTGAGCACCTGGTCGGCAGGATTTGCAAAATTTAACACAAGATCTTGCTTTTCTATCTTAGGAGCAAAGGTCACTTTTGTCTCGTCTTGAGGGATTCTCTTAGGATTTGTTTTGAGCTGTTCAATCGCTTCTAAAATCGCTTCTTTTCCCAAGTCGCATAAATGATCATGCAACCATTTTAGATTTGCACTTAAAGGAATATCGAGTGCTTTTTGTATAAGCATGTCTCCTGCATCCATCTTTTCTGCCATGTACTGGATTGTAATGCCTGTTTTTGTTTTGCCATCCATCAAACAGCGCTGCATCGGAGCTGCCCCCCGATATTCTGGAAGTAGAGATGCATGGATATTTAAACACGCCACTTTGGGCACATCCAGCAATGCTTTTGGAAAAATTTGACCAAATGCCACTACAATAAAAAGATCGGGCCCAAGGTTTTTCATCTCATCTATGAAGATGGGGTCTTTCACTCTGTGTGGCTGAAAAAGTAGCAGATTGTTTTTTTGAGCCACTTGTTTTACAGCAGAAGCAATGAGTTCTTTAGAACGTTTTTGTGCTGTGTCTTGTTTTGTGACAACAGCCTGAATGGAGATGTTTTTTTCAAGAAGGGTTTCTAAAACTGATGCTGCAAAGACGGGTGTCCCAAAAAAAACAATCTTCATAAGTATGGCTATTTTTTTTCAACCTGAGTTTTGGGTTCAGCTTGCTCATTATCGTGAAGAGATTGCTCTTAAATTTTTGGGGTTTTTGCTAAAGGAATAGTCAAAGGCTATTTCCAAAGCAAAAAACACAAGAAGAAAGAGTCATCTCACGCGAGAATGTGTGAAATGAACCCAAAATTCAGGTTTTTACTGAGAAGATACTCTTTGTTGAGGTATTTCTTCAACCCTAGCTTCGCCATTAGGTTCAGGCACGCTTGATGCAAGGCCAGCAAGTCCGCGTTTTGAGGTGCGACAAAAGGCAATAAAACGCAATACCTCAGGAGTCATTTCCACAGATTTTTCGATTTCTGTTAATGCTTCATCTACAGATAAATTAGAGCGGTATAAAACTTTAAACGCTTGCATGAGGCATTGGCGTGTTTCAAAAGAAAAATTGTGTCGCTTGAGTCCTATGCGATTAAGGCCTGATACTTTAAATGGCCCTCTTCCTCCGATCAGATAGGGAGGGACATCGCGATCCAATCCAGAAAATCCTCCAATCATGGCATGTGTTCCTACACGGCAATGTTGATGAATCGCAGCAAGGCCGCCAATGATGACATGGTCTTCAATAGTGACATGTCCTGCTAAAAGTGCAGAGTTTGCCATAATGACATTATGGCCAATACTGCAATTGTGTGCCACATGGCAACACGCCATAATTAAGCAGTCGTCTCCAATTTCCACAGTTGAATTTTCTTGGCAAGACGAGTTGATGGTCACAAATTCACGAATTTCACAATTTTGTCCAATCTTGACAAAGGTTTTTTCACCTTTGTATTTCAAATCTTGTGTTTTTGTACCAATCACGGCAGATGGATAAATAGTCGTGCCTTTGCCAATTGTCGTGTATCCATCGATGTAAGCATGTGATTTTATCGTCACATCATCTTCCAAAGTGACATCTTTTTTTACAATTGCATAAGGCTCGATGTGTACATTGTTTCCAATGACACATCCTTCTTCTATTATGGCTGTGGGATGTATGTCCGTCATTTAAACTTATCCTTTTTTTTTCACATTGCTACAGATGTGCTTTATCCACAAGAGCAAATCCTATTTCTGCTTCTACTGCAAGTTTTTCTCCATTAACAAATGCTTTGGCATACATCTTGCCACCTTTCGAGGTTAAATGGATTTCTTCTACTTTTAAAATTAAAAAATCGCCTGGTTTTGCAGGACGACGGAATTTACAATGATTAATGGTTAAAAAGACCGCTATCTTACCAGTATGTCCCCTTTCATGGATCAAAACACCACCTGTTTGGGCAAGTGCTTCTAACATCAATACGCCTGGCATAATGGGTTTATCAGGAAAGTGGCCTTGGAAAAAATGCTCATTGATGGTCAAGTTCTTGTAACCAACAATAACGCCTTTGTCTAAGTCGATTTCATCAATTCTATCAATAAGTAAAAAGGGATAGCGGTGAGGTAAAATGTCTTTGATCTGTTCGGTTGTAAACACGCATTTTTCTTCCATAAGCTTAGACATTAACCCCCTCACATTGTTGAAGCTGTCTTGCTAACACCGTATTGGTCTTATGACCTGAACGAATAGCAACAATATGCCCAAAAAGGGGTTTTCCAAGCAATGCTAAATCTCCAACAAGGTCTAAAATTTTGTGTCTTACAAGCTCATCTTCTCTATGTAAACTGTTATTTTGAACCTTATCATTTTTTATTAAAAGACCACGTTCAAAATCAGCACCTTTGACAAGTCCCATTTCAATAAACGGTGCAATATCATCATAAAATGCAAACGTACGCGCAAAACTAATTTCTTCTTTAAATGTCTGTGGATTGATGTCTACAGATAAAAACTGAGATGAAAAGCGTTTGGATTTGGGATAGAAAAATGTATAACTCACTTTAAAACTTGGATGGGGCAAAGCAATTAGTGTCACATCTTCTTTGGAGAAGAATATGGGCGTATCAATTTGAATGCCCTCTTGTATGGCGTCTAATTCACAAACTCCCACCTTTTCAATTTCATCCACAAATACCTTTGCGCTGCCATCAAAAATCGGAATTTCTTGATTGTCTATCTGGATTAAAAGATTGGAAATGTTGTATGCAAGCAAGGCGCTAAGCAAATGCTCAATGGTGTGCACTTTAACGCCATCTTTAGACAATCCTGTGCAATTAAATGTGGCTGCATCTAAATATTCAAGAGATAAAGGGATCTGTTTTTTAAGATCTAGGCGCTCAAAAACAATACCTGTATTTTCTTTTTGGGGGATCAAACTCAGCGTGGTTTCTTGTCCTGAAAAAAGTCCCACCCCTTGAAAGTGGATCGCATTTCGAAGTGTTTTTTGTTTTGTCTGTGTATGTGTCAACGTCACGCTCTTTTTTCTTTTCTTCGATGCTGCCAAAGTCTTTGTACACATGTTATGATTAAGCTCAAAATACTTAAAGTCAATAATGGTACATCACCAATTTTGGTATATAAAGTAGGATGCATTTCAAGTGCAACAAAACTTTCTAAGATCTTAGGGGTTTTGTTGTTTTCTAGCAAAGGATCTATTTGATTTTGCACTCTTCCAAAACGATCAATCACTGCTGTTTGAGAGGAATTACATACGTTTAAAAAGGTGATTCCATTTTCAATGGCTCGGTATTTTGCAAAAATAAGGTCTTCTTTTGCAAGTGTCGTATTTGGAAACCACATTTCATTACTCAAATTAACAAAAAGATTGGCGCCACCGTTTCTAAATGCACGCTGAATGCTTGAAAATCCTTTTTCATAGCAAATGGATGTGCCATAGTTGGCTTTTCCTAAAAACACACTTGAATGCTTTCCTGGAATACATTCCATATTAATCCCCCAGAAGCTTGCTATCTTTCTCGTCCATTCAAAAGGGATATATTCTGTAATAGGCACCAGTTTTTGTTTTAAATAACGCTCATACGGTTTATCTTTTTGAAAAAATATTGCGCAGTTTGCCCATTTTGTATCGTAGAGTGATACACGATCATCTATGGAACAGATCACATCAGCATCATAAAAATTAGCAAATGTTTGTAAAATAAAAGCATTATTCACATACACGTTTTCTTGAACATGGACACCGTAGGGAGCTTCTAACTTTGGGAAAAATTGCGCAATGTTTTCGCTTAAAGGCTCAAGCAACGCTTTGATCTCATCTAGGCGGTAGGCAAAACTGTGCAAGCTCGTTAAAAAGCTGCCTTCTGGAAAAAGCAATACATCTGTTTTTTCAGGAAGTACACCGACAAAATGCTGAATATTTTGGTAAGGAGTTTCAACTTGGTTTAAATTTTTAGGCACACCGCCAAACAGGGGCTCTGCCGTTGAAAGCATGGGCTGTATTAGCACCACATCAAGTCCTTTATTTGTCTTAAAATTTTCAAAGGCTTTGATATGCGCAAATCCAAAAAGAAAAGGCAGTATGGCCACAAATGCAAAATTGATCCAACGATTGTTGCTCTTTTTTTCAATGGCAAAAAGAAACAAAAAATTATTCAAAAAGACAAGATAGGTTAAAAAATACGCACCAAAATAACTCGCCAGCTGCATAGGAAATGTAAAGCTTAAATGCAAATTAAAACTGCTCCAAGGAAGTCCGTAAAAATACAAAGACCTCACAGCTTCTACCAATACAAATGCAAGGGGCAAAAGGACAAGATCTGAGCGGTTTAATTGTTTGGGAATCAATAACACAGCAAGTCCAAAAGGAATCGCTAATATAGATGCATAAAATAAATATCCAAACCAAATAACTAGGCCACAATAGGTCGGGTTTGTAAGCCAAAAAAGATGCACAAGCTGCACACAAAAAAACCAACTTGTCGCAATCCAAAATTTCTTTTTTGTTGAAAATGCACGCACATACGAAAAGAAAAGTCCATAGCCAAAACAGGCTGCCAAAAGTGCTAAAAAACCATTGATGTACACCAACCCAAAAGCACACACAATAAAACTAAGCGTGCATTGATAAAAACTTTTTAACATTCACAAAGTATAACTGATGTTACGCGATAAATTCAACCCATGAAAAGGTGTCAATGTTGAGAAGGGTTTTGTTTATACCGAGAACAAAAGTTAAATTGTAAATTAATTTTCATCTTTCCAACCAAAATTTCGTTTTCGACCTTGCTAACCATTATGGTTAGCTGCTGTCTCCAAACTTCATTTTTTTTGAAAATCTTGAATCCAATTTACAATTTAACTTTTGTTTTCGGTATCGGGCCTTGGCTTTTTTTCAAAGGTTGCCGAAAAACAGTAGAGAAGCGCTGATAAAAGTCCTAAATACATCCAAAGATCGATCATTTCTTCTAGGCGCTCGGCATCTTCTAGAAGCCAAAAGGGATGGTAGAAAAACCCAAAGAACAAGGTGAGAATAAACAATACCCCAGAGATAAGGCGCTGTTTGATGCCTAAAATCAACAATATACCAAAAAGCAGACAGATCACCAAGAAGAAAACAAGCCAGATGGGTAAAATAGAGTCGGCAATGGTGTAGATGCTTTCAAAAAAACCTGTATGATGCCCTTGCACAAATTCAAAATGTTTTTTTACAACATCGGAGGTATAGGACCAGTTAAAAACCAGATCTGTTCCTAAAAATAAAAACATGCCCCCTAAAAAAAGGCGGGCAAAAAGATTGATGACTTTATGTCCCATAAGCGTTTTCTTTTACTTTGAACATAATTCAAATTTATTTTCTACACATTTTTTTACTGATGCTTTTAAAGGATTCTTATTATAAAATACCCCTATGTCATTTAACTTCAGAAAGCATCATTGTTTAGAACTATTAGAACTAAACACACAATTAAAAAAGCCCCTAGATGTATTAATGTCTAATTATTTTAGACAACATAAAGCTATTGGATCTAAAGATCGTAAATGGATCAGCGAGACCCTCTATGCCATCGTCCGATGGCAAGGCAAATTGGATGCTAAGCTCACACAACCCATCACGTTTGAAAAAAGGCTCGAAGCTTTCTTGGAAAATCAACATCAAATGGATCTTGAAAATGTGGAGCCCCATGTAGAAGTCTCATTTCCCAAAAAACTTTTTCAAATGCTTCAAGAGCAATTTGGCGCTCAAACAAAAGAGTTGTGCCTCACCCTCAATGAAAAAGCGCCAACAACTCTGCGCACAAATCTTCTAAAAATCACACGGGAGGAACTCTTAGAGATTTTACAACCTTACTACCCAAAAGCCTCACCACTTACAAAAACCGCGATTCACATGGGGAAAAAATGTAACTTTTTTATTTTGGATGCATTCAAACAGGGTTATTTCGAAGTACAAGACGAAGGCTCTCAGCTCATCTGTGAAAAAATCCAGCTCCCTGAAAAAGCGCATGTTTTGGACTTTTGTGCAGGAAGCGGCGGCAAAACTCTTGCCCTAGCACCTCAACTTTCACATGGCGGCCAGTTTTATTTGCACGATATTCGTGAATGGGTTTTAGATGAGGCTAAAAAACGCTGCAAGCGTGCCGGTGTGCAAAATGTACAATTTGTGCCTCCGTCTGAAATTAAAAAACTTAAAGGAAAAATGGATGCCGTGCTTTGCGATGTTCCCTGCTCTGGCCTTGGCACCCTCAGACGCAACCCCGATCTAAAATGGAAATTTACGCAAGAAAAGCTCGATGCTCTTTTAAAAACTCAAGAAAGTATTTTACAACAAGCTGCACAATTTCTAAAACCTAAAGGACAGCTCATCTACATGACTTGTTCTGTCCTCCTCCAAGAAAACAAAGACCAAATCCACAGTTTTCTGGAGAAAAACCCCCAACTTACTTGTTCTTTGATGGAAGTTTTGCTCCCTCAATCCAATGGTCATGATGGGTTTTTCATCGCCATACTTGAAAAATAAAATCGAAGTTATTTTGTTAAATCTTCCATTTTTAAGCACATCATCCAGTTTGGAGTAGAATCAGAAGGGTTCCAACTGGGCATAAACTGCTCTAATTTTTTAAAACCCACTTTTTCATAGACATGGATAGCTTTATAATTGTCTATCGCAGGATCAATAAAAACAGTGGATACATCGGAAAATTTATCAAGAAGAAATTCTCGAATCATCCGTGCTGCCAATCCTCTCCCCAAATATTTCTCTTCACCGATCAAGATATCTAACGTAATCATTTTACAGCCAGGTTCTATCCATTTGGCATAGGCACTATTTGGATCCTTTGCCTCAGATTCTTTGACTATGGACGTCATTAGAAATCCAAACGGTTCATCATCAAAAAAAGCAATCCAGTAATCCCAGAGGCAATCTTCACCTTTGATGAATTTTTCAAGGCCATCAATGGTATTTTGCAAACCTTGTCCATAGAAATAGGGACGCACATGCTCTTTATCAAGCCATTGAAAAATGCATTGCTTGTGGTTCTTTTTCGCTGCAAGAAAAGTAAGGGTGCCTGTTGTCATGAGTTTTCCTTAATTAAATGCCAATTATATAGTAAATATTTTTATCAAATATCTCAATAACTTCATGATATCGAGTAAAATAAACCTAAACATAAGGTTTATAAATAATCGAAAATGTTGTATGCTGGATGCGATGTTGAAAAAATGTTTGTTTGTTTTTGTTTCTGCAGCTTTTTTGTTTGCCTCCTATCCAGGGGCAACAAAGACCAGTCTGCCTGACAAAAAAATCAAGATTCACAACAAGATCCTTGCTAAAATTGATGATAAAATTATTTCTACAATGGATCTGAAGAAACGACTCGATTTTGTGTTCTACCAACAATTTCCTGAATATAGTGATGTCCCTGAAGCTAAATATCAATTCTATTCTGCCCAGTGGCGTCCTCTTTTAGAAGAAATGGTCAATAACGCTCTCATTCTATCAGAAGCACTATCGAAAGAAGAAAAAATGCAAAAAGATGTGATTGATGAGGCAGAGATCAAAAAAGAGATCGAGGATAGATTTGGACCTGATGTGATCAAAAATCTCAATAAAGCAGGACTGGTTTATGACGAAGTGTTCCAAGATCTACGTGAAAAAAAGATCATGGATATCATGCTATGGACTGCGGTATATTCCAAAGTTTTTAGCCAGATCACACCAAAACGTATCCATGAAGAATACCAAGCTTTTGTCGAAAATCATCCCCCACAGAATAAAATCGATTATCAAGTCGTCACCATCCGAGGCAAAGATGAACCGCATACCAAACTCGTGACAGATACTGCTTACAAAGTGCTACAAACACAAGGGTTAGAAGCAGTAGATGCTCTAAAACCTATGGTGGAAAAACAATTAGAAGATAGCGAATTTACACTCAATATTTCCAATAGAGAAGAAAAAGAAGAAAGGCAACTTTCACAAGCTTATCTTAGCCAGTTGAGCCAACTTGCCATCAATGCGATCTCCGCCCCCATAGAACAACTCTCCAGAAATAACACCAAAAGCTTTCGTATCTTTATTGTGTACAATAAATCCAAAGAAGAAATACCTGCATTTGAAAGCATGGAAAAAAAGCTCGCCGAACAATTACAACACACATTGATTCAAGAAAAGCGCGATGACTATGTTAAAAAATTACGCCAAAATTATGGTCTTGGTGAAACTATTACCGATCCTTCTTTTGTCCCCTTCGTGCTAGAATAATGGTCTATCAACCCACCAAACTCAAAGCCTTTTTAGATCAACTCAATGTGCGGCCTAAAAAACACTTGTCCCAAAATTTCTTGATCGATCAAAACATACTTGATAAAATTGTTCGGTTTGCAGATCTAAAACCTTCCGATCTTGTGATTGAAATCGGTGCAGGCCCCGGCGCTTTGAGTGAAAAATTGTTAAAAAAAGCTCAAGTAATTGCCATTGAAAAAGATCGCGTTTTTGCACGGGCACTTTTGCGACTAGACCATTTAGAAGTACTCAACGAAGATGTGCTAAAAGTGGATTTTTCTACCTTTAAAAAGTGCAAAGTCGTAGCCAATTTACCCTACAATATCACGACCCCCATCTTAACAAAGCTGGTTGGATACGCGAATATTCAAAGCATCACTATCATGGTCCAAAAAGAAGTGGCTGATCGCATTTTGAGCCAGCCTAATACAAAAGACTTTTCATCCCTTACCCTGTTTTTACAATACCACGCAATGCTGAAAAAAGGCTTTTTTGTCTCTAGGAACTGTTTTTATCCAAAACCTAGCGTGGATTCCTATGTGCTGCAATTGACTTTGCATCAAAAATATCGCATCAAACGCGCGGAAGAATTCTTCCAAATCATTAGAAAATGTTTCCAACAGCGACGTAAAATGATCAAAACGACTCTAAAAGAGGATTTTGATCGTGCGCATTTGGAAGCTTTTTTTGGCAAAAGGCGCCCAGAAAATGTCTCACTTGATGAATGGCTGACGTTTTTTCAAAAAATACCGGCGCAACAACACAATAAATAAGATAACAAGTAATCCCACCGCATAGCGATTGGTATAAGGAAGACATCCTGCATACATGTTTTTTAGCGATTTTAAAAAGGTGTGCAGAAGCATCGGATTGACATCATTGGCCGCAAGTAGAGGTACGCTTTTAATCGGACCAACGGTGCTCGAGATAAAATGGACCCAGCCGACAGGTTCATATTTTTTGACGGGTAATTCGATGGATTTAAATTCTATTTTTTGTTCAATATCCAAATCCTCTGTAGGATAGGTTTCGATAAACACATCTTCTTTAATCCATGTCTTGATACTTTTTTTAGACCCCATGGGTTTTACAGTAAAAGGTTGCATACCAGCTTGCAAGAACTTGCGTTTTACTTTGGTCTGCATAAATGCCGATTCAAATAGCTTGACAGCATCCAAATAACGCTGCACAGGATCATGTCCTCCAAGTAAGACCACAATCAGCTCATCTCCCTGAAATTCTGCCGCCGCGATTAATGAATAGCCAGCCTGTTTGTGGTAACCTGTCTTTCCACCAAAAGCTTTGGG
>JAAKFQ010000008.1 GCA_011064725.1 Chlamydiota bacterium
CGGCGCTCGCAATTAAAGCAACATTTTTCAATATTTTTTGTATCATAAGAGTACTCCATAGATTTTTTTTACTATATAAGCCTCTGGTATCAAAAAAGATGTTTTTTAGACAAATCTTTTTTTAAAATCCAACCGTGAATCCAACTAAGAAAAATTGTGTTTTAACCACATCATTGGTTCTTAGGGGAGTATTGGACTTATAAAAGTTAAAGAACTACTTGGATTTGATGCTATTTTGTTGTGTAGAAGGCGTTTGATTCTGCGACTGTGGAGAAGAACCTTTTCTTCTACTTTGTGGTCTAGAATTATGGTGATAGTCATCATCATCATGATTATCTTGCATATCAGACTCCATATGTGGGCCAGAATTGTGATGATTTTCATAAGGTTGGTTTTGTGATTTTGAAGAAGAACCTTTTCTTCTACTTTGTGAATGGTGGTCATCGTCGTCGTCAGACGGATCTTGTGAATTAGAATTCATGTTCTGTCTTTTATTTTGTGAGCTTGAATTGTTATTTTGTTGTGTAGAAGGCATTTGACTCTGCGACTGTGGACAAGATTTTTTTGTTTTATTTTGTCCCTTACAAGGAAATTGAGATTGTGGATTTGGAGACATCTGGTCATCGGAAGATGTATCTTCTTGTGAATCTGAAGTATCAGAAGATGTATCGTCTGAGTCCGAATAAATTTCAATAGAATCGTCGGTTTGTGGATCCGATGAATTTGAAGCTTGAGCATAAGACATGCTTGTTGCCATCATCATTAACAAAAAGATGGTTAATATTTTTTGCAACATAAGAAAACTCCTAAAAAATATGCATATAACTCCCTGGTATCAAAAAATATGCTTTTTAGGCAATTTTTAAAGTTCTGAAAGAGTGTAGAGATGCTGCAAGCATTCTTGAATCAGTTGATCGAGTGCGGCACATTGAAAAGGATCGGTTTCCATTTTTTTTGCAATGCTTAAGCGTTTTTCTGCCTCAATAAACTCTTTTTTTGCAAGAGAATGGCGCTTTTGCAAAAGCGCTTGCTTTGCATTTTGCAGAGCAGTTTTTCCCACTTCCACATTGATTTTTTTGTAACTATTTGTGTGTGAGTATTTGGAATTAAGGAGTTTAGAAATCCACTGCGTTTTTTCAAATGGATTAGGTGCTCTATGACAAAGTAGATAAAAGATTCTTGCTTGTTTGGATAGAGAAGAGATTTGAGGTATCAATCGTTTGATCTCTTGGTAGATGAGAGGTTCTTTTTTTTGGGTATACTCAATGCTTAGTAAATGGATTTTTAGATAGGTGGCATCCTCAGATGGGGGGATTTTTTGAAGGTGGGCTTGAGCGCATTCAAAAAGCATTTTTGAGTATTCTTTATTTAAGTATTCAATGTGCAAGTTGGCAATTTTTAAAAAGAGAGTTTTTTTGATAAGGGGGTCTTTTGTGATATCTATTAGAAGAACTTGCCCTTTTGCGATCTCATTGAGGAAATAATAGGCTTGGATTTGCAGCAAGCTTGCTGGCATGAAGAAGGGAGTGGTATCTAGCTCTTTTTTTGTCACATGCTGCAGGTATTGAGTAGCATTGTTATAATCTTTTAATCTATAATAACTTGCGCCAATTTCAAATTGGATTTGTACAAGATCTTTTTTGGTTTGCAAAGTTTCTAGGAGTTTTTTGTAGTATTGAATGGCCCTATTGTCTTCTTTTAAATTGGAGAGTGTCTTTGCTGCATAAAAATAAAGGTGAGTTTCGATTTGAGGTTTTTGAGAAGCTTTGGGATATAAATTTTGATCAATTGCGCAAGCGATCTTTTCAAAGTAGCGCAAGGCTAGGGGGAAATCTTTATTTTGGAAGGCTTCATCTGCTTTGGCAAGAAGCATGTCATAAGCTTGGTCTTGTTGGAAACTTATTGCATGATGAAAGGTCTTTTGCTCTTGGGGCCAGGAAGCAAAATCGAGCTGTTTTTTCAATTTTTGCAAGGCAATATATGCGCTTTCTATCGATTCTTCTTTGGTTTTAAGTTCGGCTTTTAAAAATCCAATGGCAAATGTCACTTCTTTTGGCACCTTGTATGTTTTTAACCGTGCGATATGTTCTTTTGCATCTTTATAGAAGGTTTCTTTGATTTCTAAACTAATGAGTTGTAAGTAGATATCAAAAAAGAGGAAAGGATTTTGAAACTGCGTAGGCCCTAATCGAATAAGCTCTTTTAGGTGTTTTTTTGCCTCTATGGTATCTTTTTGCTGGAGGGCTTTTTGCGCTGCTTGATAGGTCTTATAAATAGGGTTTGGAGGATTTGCAAAAATGGCAAATGTGGCAAAAAAAAGGATGAAATACAGGTTTATTTTAACAAATCGCAACATTTTTTTTATTTTTTTTTAAAAATACTATTTTTCTTATTTTTTTGTTTCACAAAGCATCCTGAAGTGGATTTTCAAAATACCAATTACGGTCTATTTTAAACAATTAAAAAAAAAATGCAAAAAAACAATTGCATCAATTACCTAAAGTTAATATTAGTTGGATAAAGGCTAAAATACCCAAGGAGATGGATATGGCTTTAGCTGAAACCATTAAGCGTATGGAGGAGCTATTGTACAAAATTTTTTCAGACCTGAAGAAGGCACTGAGAGGAAATAGATCAGCTTCTCAAAGAATTAGAACAAATACAATCAAGCTTGCTAAATCTTCAAAGACTTATAGAAAAGAGTCTGTTGTAGAGGAAAAAAAATCCAAAGGCAAGAAAAAGAAGGGGAAAAGTATGAAAAAGAAAGCAACAAAAAAACCAGCAGCTAAGAAAAGAAAGACAACACGTCGCAAAAAAGCTGCAAAATGCGCAGTATGCAAACCTGCAAAAAAGCGTAAAACAGCAAAAAGAAAACCTGCAAAGCGTAAAGTTGCAAAAAAAGCAGCTGCACCAAAAAAACGCAAAACAGCAAAAAGAAAACCTGCAAAGCGTAAAGTTGCAAAAAAAGCAGCTGCACCAAAACGCAGAAGAAGAAGAAAAACAGCTGCTCGTAAGTAATTCTCTTTGCTTTTGAGTTAACTGGTACTGTTACAATATCAGTAGGTTAGAGGAAAAAAGTCAAACTTTTTTCCTCTTCTTTTTTTACGCAGTTAGTTGTTTCGCATAGAATTTAATCGTAAGATTAGTTACAATCAATGGCATGCAACTTGTTATTGAAACGCTCAAAGAGGGAAATGGATGTGGATACCTAGAAGATAAAGAAATCCACGTTCCCAAAGCTCTTCCACAAGAAACCATTGAAATTCAAGAGATTAGGCGGAAAAAGCACAAGCGTCTTGCCAGCATTTTACGCATTAAAAATAAATCCAAAGATCGTGTGCGTCCAAAATGCAAGCATTTTCACCAGTGTGCAGGCTGTCAATTCCAACATCTCAAATATGCAAAGCAACTCACAGAAAAACAAGAACTTATCCAGGCCTATTTTCCTCAAAGCGAGGTCGCATCTATTGTGCCATCTAGGCCTTTTTTTTATCGCAATAAGTTAGAGCTATCTTTTTTTCAGGATGACAAGAAGCACAATCTTGGGTTTTTCCCGCTCTTTGGCAGAAAAGTGTTTGATCTAAAAACGTGTTTGCTTTTCGATCCATGGATCAAAAAAGCTAAAAAGCTTGTCAAACGTTGGTGGAAAAAAACGGGCTATTTACCCTACCATCTTCGAAAGAATCGAGGCACATTACGCAATATTACATTTCGTACAGCAAAACACACCAAAGATAAAATGGTGATCTTACAGCTCAATTCTGATGCTTCTTTTGCCCCTAAAAGAAAAGATCTAGACGTGCTTAAAAAAGCCCTTTGCAAAATCGAGCCAAATATGAGCTTTTTTATTCAATTGTGGACAGTCAAACCCAAACAACCCACAAGAACTTTTTTGTGGCACTACAGCGGAAAAGAGCACTTAGAAGAAGAATTGCACTTAAAGCACAAGACGCTGAGATTTTTTATCAGTCCTACCACCTTTTTCCAACCCAATATTCAGATGGCAGAACAGATGTTTTCGACCATTTATGAGTGGCTCATTCCTTACAAAGGAGGCGTGTGTTTGGATCTTTACTGCGGCATTGGGACAATTTCTTTGAGTATCTGTGATCTTTTTCAAAAGGTGTATGGCGTTGAGCTCAATAAAGAAGCCATTTTGGATGCAAATGTAGCAAAAACACTCAATCATATCCAGAATGTGGAGTTTTTGGCCCAAGATGCGAAGATGTTTTTGCGTGAAAAAAGAGAAGAAAAAATCGATGTTGTAATCATCGATCCTCCTCGATGTGGACTCGATCCTAAATCCAGACAGATGATTTTGGAAATACAGCCCAAAGCCATCATCTATTTGGCATGCAATCCAAAAACGCAAAAAGAAGATATTGAAATGCTCTCTTCTCACTACAAGATCGAAAAGATCCAACCTTTTGACCAATTTCCCAACACCCATCACGTTGAGAATTTGGTGCTTATGACTCTTTGCTAAAGAAAATTTTTCAACTTTTATAAAATGTTATAATCAGGTATATTTTCTTAAACAAACCAAAAGGATGTGGTATGAAAAATTTATTTCCATTGTTATTTATTCTTCCTGGATTTCTTTTTGCTGCCGAAGGGGGCTCGCCTTTTCAAAATACAGGGCTTCAGCAAACCATTTTAATGATTGTGCTGCTTGTCTTGTTTTTCTATTTCATTTTATTTCGCCCAGAAAGAAAGCGTAGAAAAAAGATGGCGCAGATGCGCTCTGAGATGAAAAAAGGCGATAGAATCACCGCTATGGGCATTGTAGGCATCTTAGAAAAAGTGAATGAAAAGACTGTGATTTTGAAAATGGTGGATGGCGCAAAGATCGAGTTTTTAAAAGCTGCCATTTCAGAAGTAGAATCTCAAGGTGGACCTGTCGAACAGAAATCCTAAAAGCATTTGGGTTTTGAGTAAAAATCTTAACTGGCCACTCGGCTGAGTTCAGCAAAAAGAGCGTGCAAATTTTTGTTAGTGTCTCTTATTTGAGGCTCGGATCGAACTTCAGGGATATCTCTTCCATAATCGATGAGTTTTTCTGCTGCAAGTAGCTTGGTTGCGGCAAAAAACATGCCTGATAATTCCCTTTGAATATTTTTAACATGCTTTTGTTTTTGGCGATCTGTAAGAACGGGATTATTTTGGCATGCTTGTAAAAGGTTTTGAGTAGTGCGTGGATCTGTAATATGAGGAAATAAAAACCTGTGGAAATGATGAAGTGCTAGAAGGCACAAATCTTTGTTTTCTTGCGTGTGTGGCAATACATCTTGTGCCCATTTGTTATATAGACGAATTGCAATTTGTTGAGCCTCTGTAAGTTCTGCAGATGGAGACTTTGGCATATGTTTGGAAAATTCTTGCATCGCTTGTATGAAGCTATAGGTAAAATCGTGATGAATAAGGAGCAATTCTTTTTTGATAGCCGCTTTGGCTCTTTCGAGGCCATCTCTATTTGCTTGAGTAGATTCTCCAATAGCACCTTTACCTTTAGTGGTGGAATGATTTCTTACAAACTGAGAAAAACCTGTGGTTCCAATAACCAATCGATGACTCTGTTGTCTTGGATCTAAACCTTTTAAGACAAGCTGTCTTTTTGTGTCGAAAGTCACGGTAATACCGTGCAATGCATTATAAGCGGGATAAGTTTCTGCAAGCATTCTTTTTAATTCAGGTGATGTGAGAACAAGTTGGGCTAAAGAGTGTGTCATTTGAGCATCATCTAATGTAAGGGGAGTTTCGGCAATTTCTCTTAGTCTTAAGATTTCTTGTTCTCGTGTACCCGCAAGTTCTCTAAGTTGCCTATTGTCATATTCTAGTACTAGATTTTTTGCCTCTAACTCGGCAAGTCGGCTTTCAAGAGAGTGGATTTTTTGTTCTTGAGTGCTAATAATGCCTGTTTGCTCCTCTTCTCTTATTTGAGCTTCTCTAAGAAATCTGTCTTGTACAGCGACGCGTTCTTGTAAGCGCTTATTTTCTCTTATGAGTTCACCGATTCTTTTTTCGATATTTTCAATATGACCTTTAACTTGTGCTTTGGCGAATTCATAATCATGACCTTTAGTTCCTGCAAGAGTATTCATATCCCGTGTCATTTTTTTTGTTTGGGTGGCAAGTGCTTTTCTTGCAGCGCCTGCTTCTTCTGTGAGTTGTTCGATTTGGGATCGATATTGTGCTAATTGTTCTTTCAAATTTTGCAATTCAGCAGATTGATCTAAGAGTTTTCGCTCTTGTTCTTCAATGGTTGTAGATTGAGATGTGATCCGTTCACTAAGAGAGGATAGTAGCACTTCAATCTCGTGTTTTTCTCTTTCTAGTCGAGCATTTCCTGCTTTAGAGACTTCCAATTCGGCTTCAATGGCTACCGATCTTTCAGAAAGCTGAGAAGCTTGTTCTTCTAGATGATGATTTTGTGAAGTAAGGTCGTCAATGCTTCTTTGATGGGCTTCGAGCTTTACATCTAAAGTTTTTTTCGCTTTTTCGAATTCTTGATGCTCGTTTTGGACGCGTCTAAGTTCATCTGCTTTATCTGTGACTTTTTCCCGTGCACTTTCCAATGTGGATGTTAATGTGTCTAATTTTTCTTGCAAGGCGTCTTTTTCTTCTGTAAGTGCTTGGGCTTGGATTGCAAATGCGCTTTTTTCTTCGATTATTTGAGATCTAAGTGCTTGAATTTCTTTTTGGAGTTGTAAGTGTTCGAGTGTTTTTTGATCTGCTAACTCTCGAAGGGCTTGGATAAGATCAGCTCCAGGTTTTACTTGAACTCCCAATTTTCCAAGAGCTTGTCCAATCGTTTCTTCTAATTCTTGAGCTCTTTTTGCATCTGTTTGTTTTGCTTCTCGTAATTCATCTAGCTGATGTTGTAGATCAATTGCTTTTTCTTCGTGAATTTGAGCAGCTGCAACAGCTTTTTCTAATGCAATTCCTAGTTCCTCATTTTGCTGACCCAATGCAGCAACGACAATTTCTTGTCTTTGAGTTGCGCTTTTTTGTTCTTCCATTTGGTTTCGAAGTGTTACTATTTCTTCTTCTAATTCAGGAGTTCTTCTTGCTTCGCTTTGCAAAGCAGCATTTCTTCTCATCAATTCTGCAAATTTATCTTGTGTTTGATCCATGGCTCTGTTTGCTTGTTCTAAATCCCTTCTTGCTTGCTCTTCTGCTCGTCTTGTTTCTTCTAATTGTGCTTGGATAGGATGAGCAGAATACATTTCTGGCGCTCTTGGAGGTGGTTCTAAAACAGCAAAGATTTGATTGCAGACTTGCTGGCAATATTCTGCATCTTCAGCCATTGGTGAAAGTTTATAAGCCTGTTCTTCAACTCTGAAAAGAATAGCATTTCTTTCAAAACAGATATCAAAGTCGGGTGTTAGTTTTTCAGGATTAAAACCTTGTGCGTGAGCAAGTTTTTGGAATGTATCCGATTCAATGAAGGCTTTGGTGATTTGATCTGTTTTTTTGGTGATTTGGCTGCGAGCTGATTGTGGATCTTGTCCTTCATAATACACTTGCTGCTGAGTTAATCGACTGACCCTAAAAGACATAAGTAAAAAGCCTGTTTGTTGTTCTTTTATTTAATTAATACAATATATCTATTATTATAGCATATTTTTTGGATATTATAAATAATTAACAGCTTAATTAATTAAATATTAATAGTCTAAGGCATTAAAATCCCTATTTGCAAATATAAGGCCGTTTATATTAAGCTGATTTTATGCATATTATTTTTAAACTGCTGACGACCAAAGAGATCATCTATACACTGCTTCTCTTAGCGGGGATTTTCATCGGACAGACGAGTTTGCGCCTTGCTCTAAAAAGAGCTAGAAATAAGCATCCAGCTTTTAAATCTCTCATTAGTTCTTTGAGCTGGGCTGCATTTGGCATTGGATTTGTCTTAATTTGGCTTCAGCCTAATCCTACAGTGATCCTTTCGCTCTTTGCCTTTTTAGCTGCTCTGACTATCAGTTCTAAAGAATGGCTGATGAATTTAAGTGGATATTTTTTAAGGCTTTATAAAATGCATTTTGGCCTGCAGGATCGCATTGAGGTTAATGGCATTCAGGGTATCGTTGCTGAGATTGGATTTTTAACGACCACAATGCAAGAACTAAACCAAGGCCATCTAACAGGCAAAACGATCACCTTTCCCAATCGATGGATTTTGGACTACGCAATTAAAAATGAGTCTATTTTTGGAACGTTTACATTTGAAAAGCTTTGCGTTCAATTGAGCGTAGATGAAGATTGGGAAAAAGCCAAAGAACATTTGATTTCGATCATTAAAGAAAAGTCAGAATCTTTCTTGGAACAAGCCAAGCGGATGCAGCGAGAAGAACAAAAGGAAACTGGACATGAGTTGATCAATTTAGATCCCAAAGTTTGGATCGACTTGAAAAGCAGAAATGAAATGATGCTCCTTGCGCGCTTTATTGTTCCTGTGCACCTAAGAGAATTACACAAGCAAACAATTCTCGAATCCTTTTTGCAAGCATTCTACGCCAAAAGAGCCATGAGCTTAACCTAAATGCAAGCTATTTGGAACATTCATAACTGATATTACGCGATAAATCCAATTTAGGGGAAGAGCGAAAAAGGCAAAATACAAGGATTGCGATGAAGCTCAACTCCAAGAGAGTTGAGTGAAGAGTAAGACGTAGTAGATTGTCTTTTGCAGCCTGTCCTTAGGTTGGATTTATCGCGTAAGGTCAGTTCATAACGGTCGAGTACGCTTTTTTTGCCAATAGCTGTAGCTTTGTAACCATTGGGCGTGACATCCACTAGCCAAAAGCCATTTTTTTTCCATCCTTTTTCAATATACCACCTGCTTTTGGCACGCCTTGGAGTCACGCCTAAACAGCCATCTCCAAAATAGACAATACCGTTTTTATGCACCTTTTGGTTGTGGATGGGATACGTGCGTTTCATTGCGTGGTCGTGGTGTTCAAATACCGCTGTGACATTGCTTTTGTCAAAAATCGGTGTCCAAAGTTTGCGCAATCGTGTCGATCTTGAATTGAAAAAACGATTGGAGGGGTAATTGGCCACATGCTGAAAGATGAAGGTGGGAAAATGCGTGTTGTTAAATAAATGAGAAGAGAGCCATTCGAGCTGTTTTGCATCGATTTTTTGCGTATGTCCCGTATCAAGCATTAAAAAATAGGCGCTTCCGATGGTAAAAGCATAGTAAGAACGTTGTATTTTTGGAAAAAATAGGGTGTAGAAAACTTCTGCTTCTTTAGGGGTTTTGTCATATTCTCCTTTGACATCATGGTTTCCAATCACACCAAGAATTGGAATCAAATCGCCATTGTCTTTGATCATGGTTTGGCTATAAGTTTCTAGCCATTGGATGAGTTTGTAGGGGAGGAAAAAAAAGAAATGCGTATTGGGGTAGGCAATATCTCCGCCCATGATGAAAAAGGCGGGATTTTGGTGTGCGATGAGTTTGAGAAAGTGTTTTGTTGTGTCATTGTTTTCACTATCTCCTGCAACAGCAAAACGAAAAGCTTCAGGATTGGGCGTGTGAAAAGAAAACGGTTTTTTATCCACGTTAAACGTATAGCGCGTGTTGGGTCTTAAGTTGTGCACGAAATAGGTAAAAAGATAGTAGTTGGTATCTTTGAGAGGTTTAGGAAGTAGCGTTTGTACGGCATTTTCAATGGCGACGGTTTTTGCTTTGGATTTTTTGGAAAGGATTTGGATAATGATCGTGTTTTCTAAGCTTTCATTGGCTGTTAAAAAGAGAATATCTCCAAAAGCACAAGAAAAAAGAAGAAAAATCAGACTAATTTTTGACAAAGTTCTGAAATAAGTGTTTGGGTTTTTGTTAAAAAGTTGGAAAATGCCTTCGGGTCGAGTTCTTTTTGGTTGAGTAAGCATTGTTCATAAAGCACTTGCACAAGCTCTTTTGTGAGAGAAGCATTTTTAGTATCAAAATTGAGTAGGTTCTTGATTAAAGCGTGGTTGGTGTTGACAATGAATGTTTTGGGCTGAGGAAATGCGGGCATATCGGGATTAGAATATTGCATCATATCGCGAAAGCGCCTTGAGCCCTCTTCGATTTGCACAAAACCTAAAATCTCATCCTTGGCAAGGCTCTTTGCTTGAACTGTCAACTCTTTTTCATCCAATGTTTTTGTGATGAGTTTTTCGATTTTTGCACCCAAAGTGTGACCTTTGTCATCAAGTAGAGTGTCTTCTTTTTCACTATCGATGAGCTTGTCATCGAGCTCACTATCAATCCGTTTGAATTTGAGCTTGGTGTTTTTTTCCAAAAAGCCAAAAAAGTGAGGGTCTAGAAAAGGATGGGCCAGCAGCACGTCGATCTCTTTTTCCTTGTACAACTCGATTAAATCATGATTGGTCTCTTCGCTTGTGTAATAGATGGTCTCTTGGGCTTCGAGCTCGCTTAGTGAGACCCACTTGTCGTGCGTTGTTTTCCAAATAAAGAGCTCTTTTGTGCGCTTGAAGAACTTGTCGTCCTGCATAGCGCCCATTTTTAAAATCAGCTCAAAATCCTTCCAATTGTCCGTAAATCTTTGATGGTCTTTTTTATATAGCTTGGTAAGCTCATCTGCGATTTTTTTGGAAATATGACCACTGATTTGTCTCACTTGACTATCCATTTGCAAATAAGAACGAGAGACGTTAAGCGGGATATCTGGAGAGTCAATCGCGCCTTTTAAAATCATGAGAAAGTCGGGAAGCAGGTCTTTACAATTATCAGACACAAAAACGCGGTTGCAAAAAAGCTTCAGCGTGTTTTTGTTGTATTCAAAATCTTTTTTCAGCTTGGGAAAATATAAAATGCCTTTGAGGTGGAAGGGGAAATCGACATTGAGATGGACCCAAAGGATAGGATCTTGTTCCATGGGATAGAGCTGTTTGTAAAAATCGAGATATTCTTCTTGTTTAATCTTATTTTTTGGCTTTAACCAAAGCGGAGCTTTTTCATTGATGTGGGTTTCATTGAGATAAAGAGGGTAGGGCAAAAACAGACAATACTGCTTTAAAATGCGAATGAGTTTGGTTTCATCCAAGTATTCTTTTGCTTTGTCTTCCAGATAGAGCGTGATGGTGGTGCCTCTTTCTTTGCGCTTACCCAAATCCAGTATATAATCGACAGAGCCATCGCATGTCCAAAGAGCGGCTTTGCTCTTCTTTTTGTAGGAAAGCGAATCGATAGAGACATTTTTTGCCACCATATATGCAGAATAAAATCCAAGTCCAAAATGGCCAATGATTTGGTCTTCTTCTTTTTTAGATGCATACTTTTTCATAAATTCTTCTGCGCCAGAAAAGGCAATATTGGCAATGTATTTTTGGATTTCATCTTTTGTCATGCCAATGCCATTGTCGATGATTTGCAATGTGTTATTTTCCTTATCGATTTTGATCTCAATTTTAAACGTGGAAGGATCGATCTCACATTTTCCGTCTTGCGCAAGCATTTCTAATTTCTTCATTGCATCGCACGCGTTAGAAACGAGCTCACGTACAAAAATATCTTTTTCTGTATAGAGCCAACGCTTGATGATGGGTAAAATATTTTCTGCTTGGATATTTAGTTGTCCTGTACTCATATAACATTCACTCCTGCGGCTTTTAAAATGATGAGGAAAATGGCAACAGGAGTTATCCACTTTAACAAGAAGATCCAAATAGGATAGAGCGCTTGCATGGTGCTTCCTGTTGCGAACTGTGTTTTTCTAAAGTTTTTATCCAGTTTCCAACCCATAAAGAAACTGACAAAAAGACCGCCCATAGGCAACAGCCACTCGGGTGCAAGAGAGGACATCGTTTCGAAAAAGTCTTTTCCGTAAAGCAACTTCCAATCGGGAAACAGGGCACCAGATCCAGCTAGGGCTGACGGGATTCCTACAATAAAGACAGCAGCGCCAAGTACAAGCACCGATTTTTGTCTGGGCCAATCTAAAAGTTCCATTAAGGAGGCGACCAATTCTTCCAAAAGCGAGATTGAGCTTGTCACAGCAGTAAAAACGAGAAGCACAAAAAAGAGCGTGGATAACACAAGTGTGCCTTTCATTGCTTCAAACACAATCGGCAGAGTTTTAAAGACAAGTCCGGGGCCTTCTGCTGGAGATAAATTGTAAGTAAAAATGATAGGAAAAATCATCATTGCAGCAAGTATAGAGACTAAAACTGTCATAAGCGCTACAAGTATGGATGTTTTGGGTACATCTTCATCAGATTTCATATAACTACCGTAGGTAATGATAATACCCATTCCTACACTCAACGTAAAAAAGGACATGCCCAAAGCTGCTAAAATAGACGAGGCTTTAAATGTGGCAAAATTGGGCTTAAAAATAAATTTGATGGCTTCTACAAATCCATCTAATGTAGCAGAGTAGGCAACCAAGATAATTAAAAAGATAAACAACAAAGGTGTTAAGATTTTGGACCAATGCTCAATGCCTTTTTGCACGCCTCCATACACAACGCCCACAGTCAAGAGCACAAATAAAAATTGCCAAAACACGTTAAGATCCGCAGATTTGTACAACACATCAAAAAGTGAGGCAATTTGTTCACTAGATTTTCCTGCAGTAAAATGACTCAAGGACATCAAGACGTAATTTAAAGACCATCCTGCGACAACGGCATAATAAGAAAGAATCAAAAAGGCGGTAAAGACCATGATCCATCCGGCCATCTTCCAATTTTTTGAATGCGAAGAGAGCTCAGAAAACGCGAAGATGGGAGAGCGTTGTACGCTTCTGCCCATGATAATTTCTGCGATAAAAATAGGAAGAGCAATGATGAAGGTAAAGAAAATGTAGCATAAGACAAACAGTCCACCCCCATGTTCTCCCACAAGATACGGAAAGAGCCATAAACTGCCCAATCCAATTGCAGATCCAGCAGCGGCCATCAAAAAGCCGATCCTCGATCCCCATTGCTCACGTTGCTTATTCATTTTTTCTCCAAGAAGCCCGAGTCTAGCAAAACTTCTACTTGATGACAATGCATTTTCTTCTTTGGTTTTTTTGTTTTGAAAGAAAATTCAAAAATTTTAACTGACTTTACGTTACTCACTCCTGTCTATATGAGAGCTGCAAGAAACACCTACGGCGTTTAGTTTTTTGAAACCCACCTTCATTACCATCCTTGTATCTTGTTCTCCTCGCCCCGCCTCTAAACAGAATTTACTGCATAACATCTGTGTTAAACAGAGTGTCTATAACTCAAAAAAAAAGTTATATTTGAGCAATAGAAAAGAAATCTATAACTCATAATCTTTAGAAATTTGAAAATATCACCTCTTTAATAATTGATAATTAATAGCTTACAAACAACCCTTTTCTATAAATCAGAAAACACTCTATATTTGAGCTATAGAAAGGTGGGCTATAACTCATGAAATGGAATTGGCAATTGCCTAATTGGCCAAAGTTTATCTACGACCCTCATTTGATTGTAGATTTAGAGAAGCGATTTCTTCAAGAAATAGGAGGAGCTGCGGCTGTTTTAAAACATTTAGAAAGCGAAAAACGTCGTCAATTTTTCGTAGAAATTCTCTGTGAAGAGGGATTGAATAGTGCGGAAATTGAGGGAGAAATTCTAGAGCGTGAAAGTTTGCAATCTTCCATTCAAAGATATTTTGGCCTTGGTACAAAGAGTGCAAGGATTCCAGCAAGAGAAAAACAAGTTGGAGATTTGCTTTGGATGGTCTATGACACATATGCAGAACCATTGACTCATGAAATGCTATATAGTTGGCATCAAGTATTGATGAGTGGTGTTTCCACTATTTCTGATATAGGAAAATATAGGACACACCAAGCGCCCATGCAGATTGTTTCGAATAAATATCATCAGCAAACGGTATTTTTTGAAGCTCCCCCCTCCAAGAATCTTGGAGTCGAAATGGAAAAGTTTATCCAATGGTTTAATGATTCTGATAACAACGGATCGATTTTAGGAAAAGCAGCGATCGTGCACATCTATTTTGAAAGTATTCATCCTTTTGAAGATGGCAACGGCCGTATTGGGAGAGCTCTTGTGGAAAAATTCCTTTCACAAAGTCTTAAAAGACCCACCCTGATCGCCATTTCTCAAACGCTTAATGAAAAGAAAAAAGAGTACTATTCTTATCTCGCGGATTGTAATCATAAATTAAAAGTAGATAACTTTGTAAAATATTTTTCCAATGTAATTGTCCGAGCACAAAAAAATTCTCTTCGTTTCATCCACTTTCTAATGAGTAAAACCCATATTATGGAACGTTTGAAAGGAAACATAAACAGCAGGCAAGAAAACGTGTTGCTTAGAATGTTTGCTGAAGGAGTGCGTGGTTTTAAAGGGGGACTGAGCGCTGAAAATTACATTGCCATAACAAAAACATCCAAAGCGACAGCGACGCGTGATTTAACTGATTTAGTGGAAAAAGGTGTTCTAAGAAAAACAGGACGATTGCGCCATACGCGTTATTGGCTAAATATTGAAACATAAGTGCCTACACTTATGGATAGATATCTTGGATGTGGTTAGCATGTGCCAAAAGCATCATCAAGCGATCAAAGCCAACAGCCACACCGCAGCATTCAGGAATGTTAGAAAGAGCATCCAAAAATGCCTCATCGAGCGCATAGGATTTTTTATATCCAAGAAAACGTTTTTTTTGTTCTTTAGGATCGAGCAATTCTTTATATCCATTGGCAATTTCAAACTGATCGACAAAAATCTCAAAACGCTTGGCGATATTCCCTTCAATTTGACTGAGTGCCGCTTGTGTTGCTGGATAATCATACACAATGGTGATATCACTCAATTTTGGCTCGATAAGAAACGAAAAACATAAATTGAGTAGATCGTCTTTTGTCAAAGTTTCACTTTTTTCAATGGAAAAAGTATGCAACTTTTTCAGCAATTCTTGTTTTGTGACTGTAAAAGGATCAATTTTCACAAACATTTCAAACACCTGTTTGTACGTCAACAAATTCACATGCTTTTCTTTTGTAAACAATTGAATGAGTGCGAGTATTTCTTGGATCATCGCTTCAAAAGAAAAGCCAATGCGGTACCATTCGATCATGGTAAATTCCGTTTTGTGTTTTTTCCCTTCTTCTTCTTTTCGAAAGACGTGTCCTAAATAAAAGATGTCTTTTTTGTATTTAGCAAGCAGTTTTTTCATCTCATATTCTGGAGAAGTGTGCAAAAACTGTTTTCCCACACAGATCGGTTCGATATAGGTGTCAATATCAGCAAAAGGTTTTAAGATAGACACATCGACTTCAAAACATTGACGCTGATAAAAAAATGTGCGCACAGCTTCTAGCATTGTGCTTCTTAAAAAAAGAATATTAGACTCTAGAGACATAACTTCCTGTGCGTGTATCGACTTTGATCACTTCATCTTGCTCGATAAAGATCGGAATTTGGATTTTTGCCCCTGTTTGCAAAATAGCATCTTTCACCACGCGTCCAGAGGCTGTATCTCCACGCACACCAGGTGCCGTATCGGTGACTTTGAGTTCCATGAAAGTGGGAGGAATAAGATCAATAGCCTGTCCTTTGTAAAAGACGATGTCGTAGAGCACGTCTTCTAAAAGCCAAATTTTTTTGTCATCCAAATCGCTCAAAGGAATAGTCACTTGTTCAAACGTCTGATCATCCATGAATGTGGCATCATGTTCGTCGGTATAAAGTAGACGCATTTTTGTTTCCTGCACATCCGCCAGTTGCAGCTTTTCATTAGATTTATAGGTTTTTTCCACAACACGCTTATTCACCAAATTTCGCATCTTTACGCGCGTAAAAGCTTGACCTTTTCCAGGTTTAACGAATTCTAAACCGACAATATTGTAAGGGTCTCGATCGATCTCGACTTTCATTCCTTGTTTCAAATTATTTGTTGATACGGACACTTTCTACCTCGATTTTTTTTAACTAATATTACTGAACAAATCTCCCTTTAGAGGCTTTGCTGAGGAGGATAAAATACAAGCACGTCCAACGAGCTCAACTCCAAAGAGTTGGGTGAGGAGGAATGCGAAGTAGTTTACTCTTCACAGCCCAGCATATGAAGCGAGATTTGTTCAATAGCATTAGTCATATTGTTTCAAATCATTGCCAATATTGCAACTATTTAATAAAAGGAAAAATAACACCGGTAACAAAAACTAATTTACTGATGTTACGCGATAAATTCTAATTAGAGGAGGAGCGAAAGGGACAAGGTACGAGAATTACAATGAAATCCAACTCAATGAGAGTTGGATGAAGCGTAAGACGAAGTAGATTGTTTCTTGTAGCTCTCATATGGGTAGAATTTATCGCGTAATATCAGTAATTTGTGCAATTAATCCTTGTTGCTGGTATAAAGGAGCACTAATGACAGAGTCTAAGGAAAAACAGATCGCGCTAGAGTCTCTAGAGCGTTATTCGGGAAGTCTGATTGAAGATTTTCAAAAGAATTTAATCATTACCAATTTTCCGTTCTATGTGGACTATTTTGCTTCGTCGCGCAATGTGGAGATCAAAGAAGGCTCGATGTTTAAAGTGGCTCACTGTCCTAAGGAAAAAGTATCCATTTTAGATTTTAAAATTGGCTCCACAGCAGCAGCTCTTGTCGTCGACCTCTGTTCTTTTGTCAATTTTGAAACGTCCATTTTTCTCGGCATGGCGGGGGGCTTACGCCGTCGCTACAAAATCGGCGATTTTTTTGTCCCAGTAGCAGGTATTCGCGGTGAGGGGACTAGCAACTACTACTTTCCGATCGAAGTGCCAGCACTTGCCAACTTTCTCATGCAACGAGCGGTCACTCACATACTCGAAGAAGAAAAAAAGACTCACCATGTGGGCATTACCTACACCACCAATAAGCGCTTTTGGGAATTTGATGAAGAGTTTAAAGCCAAACTGATCGCAAGCCGCGCCCAAGCAAAAGAGCTCGAATGCGCTACACTCTTTATAGCAAGCTACAAGCGCAAATTTACCCTAGGTGCTCTGCTTTTAATATCCGATCTCCCTTTAAATCTCGATGGGATCAAAACCAAAGAGAGCTCAAAAAAAGTGTATGAACTTTACACCAAAGAGCATGTAGAATTGGGAATCAAAATTTTAAAACACGCCCAAACCATGCTCAGGCGCAAATCTAAAGGCTCATACAGAGCCACAGATTCTGATGTCTAAAAATTTACGTGTGATGTTTGACAAATAGCAATATTTTGACTACAATTGCCGTGTTTTTACAACCAAAGAGAAAAGAAATGGTAACAGCAGCAGCATCTTATTTATATCCCTCAAAGCTAGGGCCGCGAATGTTTACAGCGGGTTTGACAAGTGTGATTTTAAGAGAAGTTTTTTTCAAAGAGGATAAAGTCTTATCTTTTACAACAGCCATTGTCATAGCAAATCTTTTAAAAGATCTTGTATTGTTCAATGCTGATGAACTTGGTATTCAGCAAACTTCTTCATCTGATTCTCAAGCACAAAAGGGATGGCGAGGGCATTTTTTTAAAAAAACGCATGGCGTTTTTCCTTCGCGGTTTGCTGTCATAGCGGGTTTTTGTGTATATATTCTAGCGCTTCGTACTTTCAGTGGTGAATCGTATAGGCAAACACTTATTTCAGGGACTATCTTTTTGGTGGGCCATGCAGTGGTGAATCGTATAGGCAAACACTTAATTTCAGGGACTATCTTTTTGGTGGGCCATGGCTTTGTTAAGGGTCTAGTTGATCAAAGTGGTGATCGTATACCAGATGAGATCTCATAAAAAATGTTTTTACTTGAGAAAGCTGTCCTGACATTCATGAGATTTTGATGTGTAAAAATTTAATTTTATGCTTGACAAAACATAGAATACTCAGTTACAATAGCTGCATTTTATAAACCAAGGAGATAACAATGGTAGTAAATGCAGTTACAAATTATTCATTACGAGCTTTCGCAGCAGGTTTAACCGGCGCAGGGCTTCATCTTTTAACAAAAAATGACAATTTTTCTTTTATAAAGACCATCGCTCTAGCGGGCTTTCTTGGAGAATTAGTATTAAAAAATGCAGATGAATATGTCGTTCCAGTTTTTAGAGACTTCTTACCTAGATCTTTACTAAGTTCATTCAGGCAAGAAGAAAAAGCTCCAAACTATTATGAGATAATGGGAGTGGTTAGACAAGTTGTGTGGTCAAATCAACAGCAACAAGCTACGTCAGCCTATTTACCCGACAGTCAAGGATTTGTCGACCCGAGCGGCTCAAGATCTACAATTACGCATGCACGTTCTGCATCCGATTTTGCTTCCTCTTCAGCAATACCTCCACAATACGATCAAGAATTTGACGACTCGAGCGGCTCAAGATCTACAGCTGCGCATGCACGTTCTGCATCCGGTTTTGCTCCCTCTTCAGCAATACCTCTAAGACGCGAAGGACCTGTAAAACCTTCCATATTTGTAAGACGCGAAGGACCTGTAAAACCTTCCATATTTGCGTATTTGACTTCTTTTGCTGTGTTTGCATTGACACTGAAATTTTCAAGTAGAATGACGTTTGAACAAGCTTTTGCTTCTAGTGCGGTTATAATCACAGCATCTCAATTATTGAAACATGCATTGGGAATGAATGATTGGATGCCTCAAAACATGCATAGACATGATCATCAAGAGGTTGATACATTCGGAGATGACGATGTTAGAACCCTTTAAAATAAATCCAAAAGACTTTCGAGGTCTTTAGGAACATTTATCGGATTTAAGAGCTTCTCATGAAGCTCTTTTTTCTTGCCCGCTTCTTTGATGATAAAGAGCGTGTTTTGTTTGATTTTGAGCTGCTGGATATTTTTTTGTGACGCAATCGTTTTTATTTTCATCATGTAAAAGAGCCACTCAAATTCAATGGGGGGCGTTCCGTAGCGATCATTGGCCTCTTTGTAAATCGCTTCGACTTCTGGAATGGAATCGGCATCGCCAAAGCGTTTGTAGAGATCCATGCGCAAATCGGCATCATCAATATAGCTATCTGGGATTTTGGCAGGATAAGGGAAATAGAGCTCTGTTTCTTGGAAAGCTTTAACAGAGTCGCCTTTGAGTTTTGAAATGGTGCGCTTGAGCAATTTGCAGTAAAGATGAAAACCGATGGAACTTAGGTTGCCCGATTGCTCGGTGCCCAAGATGTTGCCAGAGCCACGGATTTCTAAATCGCGCATGGCAATTTTCATCCCGCCACCAAATTGGCCTGCCTCAACGACGGCAAAGAGTCGTTTTTTTGCATCGGGAGCAAGCTGCATTTTGGGAGGCGTGAGAAAATAGCAAAACGAAGAGCGGTTCCATCTGCCGACGCGTCCGCGCAGTTGGTAAAGATCAGCAAGTCCAAAGCGATGCGCATTGTCGATCAGGATGGTGTTGGAATTTGGAATATCAATGCCATTTTCTAAAATGGATGTGGCCACAAGAATGTCTGCTTTGTGATTTTTAAATGTGTGCAAAATATCTTCAAGAGCATTGGCATGCATTTGGCCATGAGCCACGACAATCCTTGCATCGGGAACAAGCGCTTGGAGTTCTTTTTGCACTTTGTAGATCGTTTCAACACGGTTGTGGATAAAATAGGCTTGGCCTTGGCGATTGAGTTCTTGCAAGAGTGCTGTTTTGATGATTTGCGTATCGCGCTCGCACACAATCGATTTGATGGGCAGGCGATCTTGAGGAGGTGTGGTGATGACAGAAAGATCTTTAGCGCGGCTCAAAGAGAGGTAGAGCGTACGTGGAATGGGTGTGGCTGTGAGTGTGAGCGTATCGATATCATGTTTTTTTAGTTTGATTTTTTCTTTGGCGCGTACACCAAAGCGCTGCTCTTCATCGATAATTAAAAGCCCCAGATCGAAAAACTTCACATCTTTGCTCAGCAAGCGGTGTGTGCCGATGATGATATCCACATCACCCAGTTCTAAATCTTCGAGTGTTTTTTTCTGCATTTTGGGAGAGACAAAACGCGAAAGCGCACGTACTTTGATATTAAAGCCATCTAAGCGCTCTTGTAGCGTTTCAAAATGCTGCTCTGCAAGCACGGTTGTGGGCACAAGGATGGCAACCTGTTTTTTGCCATCAAGTACGGCTTTGATTGCCGCGCGTAAAAACACTTCGGTTTTTCCAAAGCCCACATCTCCGCACACCAAGCGATCCATGCATTTTTCTAGCATCATATCTTTTTTGACATCCACAATGGCCTGCATTTGATCCGTCGTTTCGATGTAAGGAAAAGTCTCTTCAAAGTCTTTAAATTCTTCAGAATCGGGAAGGTAGGAAAAGCCTTTTTCCCTGGTGCGCGTGGCATAGAGTTCCAAAAGCTGCTTGGCATAGCCCACGATGGAGTAAACGGCAGTGGCCTTCGCGCGCTTCCATTTTGCCGCTCCGATCGTGTGTAGCTGCGGTTTTTCCTCTTTGGATCCAATGTAGGGTGTGATCAAATAGCTTTGGGAAATGGGCACAAACATTTTGGATTTTTCGGCATATTCGATAACCAAAAACTCATTGATATGCTCATGGATATCTTTTTGTTTTTCGATCCCTAAAAACTTTCCAATGCCTGCATGAAAATGGACCACCAAATCGCCCACTTTCGGATGAAAAGTTTCTAGATTTGTGAAAAGCGCGCTGGAACGCTGTTGCTGGCGGCGGATCTTTTTGTGCTGGAGCAATTCAGAGGAGGAAATCAGCATCCAAGAGAGATCATGGGCACAAAAATTCGAAGAAAGATATCCATCCAAGAACGCAATGTGCATTTTGGGATCTTGGATTGCATCTGTTTGTTGCAAAACAAGCTCTTTTTGTTTGCGCGTTTCGCACACAACATAGAGTTTCAAAGTGTCTAAGTTAGAATGCAGGGCTTCTTGGATATGACTTTGGAGTGTTTCTAGAGAAAGGGCTTTATGAAAAAAAGGATTTTGGAAAAATTCGGCACTAATTTTTCTTGAAAACATCTCAAACTGTTTGTCTTTGTATGTAGTGAGCGTTTGAATTTTTTCTTTTGCAAAGTAGAGGATTTTATGCTTTTTAAGTTGAGCAAAAAGTTGATCAAAGTCAATGAGATGTTGGTGTTTTTTTAAAAAGGCATACTGGTTTTCAAGCTCTAAAAGATCATCTAAAACAATGGTGCAGTTTTTCAAATGATCGAGTAGCGTGGACTGCATTTCATTTTTGGCAAAAAGTAGTGTGCATTTAGAGACTTTATCAATGGATTTTTGGGTGTTGATATCAAAAGTGCGAATGGACTCAATTTCATTGCCAAAAAATTCGATGCGATAAGGAAGTTTCGATGCAATATCAAAAATATCGCAAATAAAAGAGCGCATAGCAAATTGTCCTTTGTCATTGACAAGGTTTGCGCGCTGATAACCCATTTCCAAAAGTTGATGGGGCAGTTTTTCAAAATCAATAGTTTGACCCACTTTTAAATGGAGTGAGTTTTTTTCAAGCGTGTCAATAGCCTCTACTTTTTGGCAAAGGGCATTGAGTGTTGTCAAAATGAGACTAGGTTTTTTTGCCGATTTGATGTTTAGAAGAGCTTGATTGCGTACGCCAATCAAATCTTTGGACGCAAGTTTTGTGTCGAGGGTATCTAGGGCAGGAAATTCGATGATGTTTGGGTTAAAAAACTGCACATTTTGAAAGAGTTCATTTTCTTGTTTTTCACTTGTGACAAGAAGCACATGTTGATCTTTTAGATGTGCACAAAAATAGGCGCACATGCTTGGAAAAACTTCATCGATTAAAATGGCGTCATGCTTTTGTGTAAAATCTAAAAAAGGTTTAGTCGAGAGGTTTAACAAAGCTTTAATACGTGCTGTTTAAGAGTTTCGATGATGTTTCCAACATCTTTAGTTTCAATCATTCCTTGGGCCATTTGTGCATTGCCACCGCCTTTTCCAGGAGCTATGTCAAACACTTTTTGTAATAGATCTTTTGCACTAATTTCTTTTTCAATCAAATCTTTGGATACTTTAATTAAAATGTGCACATTTTCGCCACTTTGAACAAAAAGACCAAGGGCCAATGATTTTGATTTTGCAAAAAGCAGATCGCACAGAGGAAGTAGCTGTTTTTTTTCAATATCGACAAGGGTAAAAATATGCGAGCCTTGCTGCAAGAGTTGCTCTGCTAAGGACTCAAGGGCATTTTTTTCTAACTTTTTGATGGTTTGCTCAAGTTCTTTTTTTTCAATTTGCAAAGCATCCACTTTTTCTAAGAGTTGGAGCTTGGGACTTTTGAGCTTTTCTGAGAACGCATCGATAAGAGCATCTTGTTCATGTGTGTATAAAATAGCGTCCATGGCCGAGATTGCTTCGATCCTTCGCTGTCCTTGGGCAATGCTTGCTTCTTTGATGATTTTAAACAGGCCAATTTCTCCAAGGGCTTTGACGTGAGTGCCTCCACAAAGTTCTTTGGAAAAATCAACATCCACCACGCGCACGGTTTTACTATATTTTTCTCCAAAAAATTGCTTGATGGAGCTGTCATTTTTGATCGCGTCGTAGTTTTTTGTATGCGTTTGCACGCTGGCATTGGTGAGAATTTTTTCATTGATCATATTTTCGATAGCCAAAAGCTCTTTTTTAGAAAGAGCTTTGTTATGAGAAAAGTCAAAACGTAAATAGTTGGGGCCGACAAAAGAGCCTGCTTGTTTGACGTGCTCTCCCAAAACGTGGCAAAGCGCATGATGTAAAAGATGTGTCGCTGTGTGATTTTTTTGAATCTTTTTGCGCCGCTTTGCATCGACATTGGCTGTGACAGTTTCTTGAATGGAAAATTGGCCTTTTTCTACACGCCCAATGTGCACAATGATGTGGTTGATGATTTGCGTATCTTCAACAACAAAGCGTGCATTTGGTGTTTCGATGACACCCGTATCTCCAACCTGTCCGCCCATTTCGGCATAAAAAGGTGTTGTTTGTAAAATCAGTAAACCTTTTTGTTCGGTGAGTATTTTTTCTTGGGGCTCATCTTCGACTAAAATCGCTTGGATCACACTATTTAGCTCCAAGGTGTGATAGCCTTCAAATTGCGTGGTGCCATGGCGATCGAGATGCTCAGAATAGTAATTTGTAGAAAAAACTTGCGTGGTTGTATTTGCTGCACTTTTGGATAGCTCCTTGGCCTTTTTTTCGAGTTCAAAGAACCTCTCTTTTTCAAGCGTGAGGTTTTGGTCTTTGGCAATCAGCTCAATTTCTTCAAGAGGAAAGCCGTAGGTATCTTTAAGCTTAAAGCAATCGTCTCCAGATAGTGTACCTTTAGATCTCAAAAGCATTTTTTGCAAAAGATTGCCACCACGCTTCAGGGTTGCAAAAAAGTTTTCTTCTTCTTGCAAAAGCAGCGTTTCGATATTGTTTTGAGCGCTTTTTAATTCTTTAAAATAGGGCATCAAATCAACTAAATGACCAACAAGCTTATGTAAAAAAGGCGCTTCAAATCCAATCTGTTTGCCATAGCGCACAGCTCGTCGTAAAATTTTTCTAAGCACATAGCCGCGTTCTGTATTGGAAGGCGTCGCACCATCGCTAATCGCAAAACACAAAGTGCGCAAGTGATCTGCAATGACGTGGAACGCAGAAGCTGATTTTGCATTGTATTTTGTATTGCCAAGCGCTTCGATGTGTCGAATGAGCTCTTGGAAAAAATCGATTTCAAACACAGACGTTTTGTTTTGTAGAAGAGCGGCCATTCTCTCAAGTCCCATGCCAGTGTCCACCATCGGCCTGGGAAGCTCTTCGATAATACCTTCTTGGGTTTGGTTATATTGCATAAAGACCAAGTTCCAAAACTCAAAAAAACGCTCACCTTCTACATCATCTTTGGGTGTTGTAGCTTTGGAAATTTTTTTTCCACGATCAAAAAGAAGCTCAGAACAAGGACCGCAAGGACCCACATTGCCCATCGACCAAAAATTGTCTTTTTTACCGAGGCGTACGATGCGTTTTTCAGGCAGATATTTTTTCCATAATTCAAAAGACTCCTCATCTTCTTCAAAGACGCTTGCCCACAAATGCTCTGTGTCGATGTGAAAGATGTTGCAAGCCAGTTCAAAGGCAAAATCAATCGCTTCTTTTTTGAAATAGGCGTCAAAAGAAAAGTTCCCCAGCATTTCAAAAAAGGTCAAGTGGCGTGTGGTGTGTCCGACATTTTCTAAATCGTTATGTTTGCCGCCGACACGGATGCATTTTTGTGTTGTTGTTGCTAGGTCGAACTGAGGCGTTTCTAATCCTAAAAAAATGTCTTTAAACTGATTCATTCCTGCATTATTAAAAAGCAGGGTCGGATCTGCGTGCGGCACTACGCTTCCAGAGGGCAAAAGCGTATGTCCTTTGGAGGTAAAATAGCGTAAAAATTCTGCTCTGATCTCATCGAGTTGCATGCCAAGGAGCATACCTGATTTTGATTTTTATACCAACTTGAGTTTCTTATTTTTCTTCTTGAGGATCTTCTTGAGGTGGTGATGCAGGTGCAAAAAATCCTTGAGTAGACTCCCAAAAAATACTTGCAAATGTAGTGACAGCTTGAGCAAGCTTTTTGGTGGCTTCTTTACCTACCACATTTTCAACGGTTTGTTGCGCAGTTTCTAGGGCTTCTTGTGTTTTTTTTAAAACTTCCTGAATTTTACTTAAGTCTTCTTTAGCAGTTGCAAATTGTTCTTGGCCATATCCAAGAAGTTTTAAGCTTGCAGGATCATCCCATTTTTGAACAGCGTCATAGATTTGGCATACATTTTGAGGAAGATTGCGAATGAGTTTTGTATCAGCAGGTTTTTTTAAAAACGCAGCAAGATCAAGAAGAGTTACGAAAAGTCCAATCGAATCGATAGCTAAATCTGTCAAGCCATCGATTGTGCGCTCGATACGTTTATCTGTGGTAAAGCTTAATTCACCGCCGTCATCTTCTACTGTACCTTCTTCTTTTTTCCACGGATTATTATAGTAAGTCAACGTCATTGCTTCTAAGTTAGCATAGAGTCTTTGAATTTGCGTTTCTGCTGTGTGGACAAGACATATAAATTCTGCGCTAGATGCAGCGACTTGCGTTCCTAGTTCAACGACACTAACTTGTTTGGCTAAGGCTTCTACAACATTTCCTGCAATTTGTTGTTTTAAATATTCAAGCGTGAGTTCACTTGTAGGCAGCATTCTTCTTTGGATAAGCAAACGCAAACCCGCACGAACTTCTGGACGAGAAGAAAAAAATTCCCAAACAACTCTGTTTAGTGACATGCCTGCATAAGATCCTAGGTAAGGTCCGAGATAGCCTGCCATATAATCCTCCAGATGTATTTTTCAAGTAATTTTTTCATATTTCCATTTATTTTTCTATTAAAAAAACTTTTCAAATGAAAGATTTATTGTATAGTGATGTCCATAACGTAAAAAAGAGGAGAGGAAGATGGATCCAAAGAAAAAAGAAGTTCTTCATAGCATTGCAAACACTGTGCGTGGACTTTCTATCGACGCGGTTGAAAAAGCAAACTCTGGTCATCCAGGGCTTCCTATGGGATGTGCAGAACTAGGCGCTTATCTTTGGGCAGAGCAGCTTCGTTACAATCCTAAAAATTGGCAGTGGCACAATCGTGATCGCTTTGTTTTGTCTGCAGGGCACGGCTCGATGTGGCTCTATTCTTTGCTGCACCTTTCTGGATACAAACTTTCACTCGAAGATTTGAAAAACTTTCGTCAATTGCATTCTAAAACACCGGGCCATCCTGAATACCGCGATACAGAAGGTGTAGAAACTACAACAGGTCCCTTGGGTCAAGGGATTGCCAATACTGTGGGCATGGCACTTGGACAAAAAATTATGCAAACACAATTCAATACAGATAAGCACATGCTTTTTGATTCTAAAGTCTTTTGCTTAGCAGGGGATGGATGTATCATGGAAGGTGTCTCATCAGAGGCGAGTTCTTTTGCAGGGCATCTAGAATTGGATAATTTGGTTTTGATTTATGATGCGAATAAAATTTCGCTCGATGGACCTTTGCCTGATTCTTGTACAGAAGATGTGATTGGACGCTATCGCGCCTATGGTTTTGAAACTTATGAGATGGATGGATACGACTTTGAAGAAATGGATGGTATTTTTCAGCAGATCCGCAAAAAACAGATTAAGCCTGTATTTATTAAAATGCACACTGTGATTGGAAAAGGCTCTCCCAATAAACAAGGCACACACAAAGTGCACGGATCTCCTTTGGGAAAAGAAGAACTGGCGCTGACAAAAAAAGAACTCGGCATCCCAGACACTCCATTTTTCATTCCGCAAGAAGTCAAAGACTTTTTTGCAAGTAAACAGAAAGAATGTGCGCAATTAGAAGAAACATGGCAGCAAGAATTTGACATGTGGGCAAATGAAAACCCCAAATTCAAAATGCAATTTGACACAATGGAAAAGCACCATGTGCCAAAAGAGATTGAAAAGGCGATTGAGGCCCAAGAAATGAAGCCAGAAATGGCTACACGCAGCAGCTCTGGAGAGGTGTTACAAGTTTTAGGCGAGTTGCCTTTCATTTATGGCGGATCCGCAGATCTGTCTTCTTCAGACAAGACCTTTATGAAAGCTTTTGATTTTATTCGACCCAGAGATTTTGCAGGTAAAAACATCAAATTTGGAGTGCGTGAGTTTGCTATGGCAGCGATTAGCTCCGGATTGGCCCTGACAAATATGATGGTGCCTTTTTGTGGAACATTTTTTACTTTCTCAGACTATATGCGTAACGCCATTCGGCTTGCAAGCTTGATGAAATTGAAAGTGATTTACCAATTCACACACGATTCTATTTTCCTTGGCGAAGATGGACCGACGCATCAATCCATTGAGCATTTGATGTCTCTTCGCACAATCCCCAATTTGCATGTGATGCGTCCCTGCGACCACAATGAGGTCAAAGCAGCGTGGTTAACGGCACTGGATTATCAAGGTCCAACAGCCCTTGTCTTATCACGACAAAATCTCCCTCTTTTAGAAGAGACAAAACTGCCCTACAAAGAGGGCGTGGGAAAAGGAGCGTATATCTTAAAAAAAGAAAAGAGCAAACCTGATTACACACTCATTGCCACAGGCTCTGAAGTGATGCTTGCTCTCAATGTCGCCAAAGCACTTGAGGAAAAAGGCAAAGATGTGCGCATAGTTTCCATGCCATGTTTTAAGCTTTTTGATGCTCAAGAAAAAGCTTACAAAGAAAAAGTGCTGGGTAATGGGGGCACAATGGTAAGTATTGAAGCTGGATGCGATCTTGGTTGGTACAAATATATTGGTAAAGATGGTATAGCCATTAGTATTAATACATTTGGACTCTCTGCTCCTGCTGAAGAGTTGGCCAAAGAATATGGGTTTACGGTAGAGCAAATCTGCAAAAAAATCCTTTAATTTTAGTTTTTAAACTGATGTTACGCAGTAAATTCAATTTAGGAGAAAAGCGAAAGGAATAAGATACGAGGCCGACAATGAAGTTCAACTCCATGAGAGTTGAACGAAGTAGCCAACGATGTAGATTATTCCTTGCAGCCTTCTCATAAGTTGAAAGTAGTGCATAAGGTCAGTTTTAGGTTGAAGTAAAATTTGGTTTGTCATAAACTATGCTGATAAAAGATAGGAAAATATCTAATGAGTCTGAAGATGCATTTTATTACAACAGTACCGCCAACTTTAGCGCATTTTGCAACGCCTCTTAAGTTTGGAGAGATTCTTTCGCTATCTCTTGTCACACACATGCAGCTGTATTTAAAAGAAGCGCCTTCGAAACTGATGCAAGCAACACCTACTGATAAGGCAGCTTTAATAGGTGTTATATTTTTTGGACTTTGGGTGGCTCTTTATGCCCGCGCTTCTCAATCAGATCCAGATTTTCTTACAAAACGCACCCAAATGCTCACAGCAAACAGTTTTTCTGAATATTTTTCTCTTAGAGATGTGGCTGGAGATGGAAGGTGTTTTTATCATGCCGTAGTTGGGCAAATGGATGCAGGAACGACAGATCAAATGCTTTGTGATGCAACCGCAGATGCAATTAATGAAGCGTTTAGTTTTTGCTTTGAAGACGACAGGTGCATTCAGGGTGAATACACTCATCAAGAGATGCAAGAAGAAAAGAAGAGAATACGCAAAATTTATATAGAAAAACTTGAAAAATTACTGACACCTGAAGAAGGTGGACGATCTTCATCCATGGAAGAAAAACTTAGGGATTGGTTGCAGCGATTAAAAAAATCAGAAGGGACTTTTGATAGAGTAGATCAAGAGGGGTTAGATATTCTTAAGAGGGAATTAAGTGCTATATGCTCAGGACAGTTAAGAGAACTTGGCAGTGAACCTCGCGACTTAATAATTAAAAAAGATTTGGAAGCTGAAATCGAAGATCTAAGGAATAAAAAAGAGACGGCTTTGGACCTTGAAGTTCGATTTTTGAGTCACCACATGGAGATTTTGGAATTATTGCTAAATACAGCAGAAGGATTTGGAGGACTCAAAGAAGAGTACACAAAAAAAATACAATTAATAGAAAATTCTGAAATTGCACAGTTGCGTGATGAATTATGGGGTAATGGTATTGTTAAATCAGGGACTCCTATTCTAGGGGAGGATTTTACCCGCTATATCAATGAAGTAAGAAACGGTAAAGGCTATAATGGTTGGGGATCAAACTTTCGTGCGCGCTATTTAGCCAAACGTTTAGGGTTGACTATTCACATTGTAAGACCTACGCGTGCTTTTTTTAATTTGTCTGGGTTGATGGCCTTGTTTTTTGATGTGCAGCTGCAAAGTATGCGATCTTCATACGGCCGCATTGCCCACGAGTTTGGAGAAAAGCATATCTACGTCTATCATTCAGAGGGCAATCATTATCAAATTCTTCAGGCTAAAAAGGGAGATCTTCAAGAAACTATTCAGCTTATTCCCGTGTAGAGGCATAGTGAATCACATCACTGTAGCTAAAGCCAAACTCTTTTAAAGCATGCTTGTAAGGATCTTCATCATTAAAAATATAGCGCGCGGGAAACTTAGCAAAACCGATTAAAAATACAGGTTCAGCGATCAAGATTTCAAAATCATAATAGATAAATGTCAGTTTCAAATTTTCTAAGTTGATGACAGCAGCACATTGCAATTGAGAGCAGCTAGCATTGTTTTTTAAAGAATAGGCGCCTGTTTTTAAGATACAGTCAAAGACAAATTGCACAGGAGATTGTTTACAGAGCTGAGAGGCAATTTGAGGAAGTTTGAGCTTAAAAATGGCTTTTTGAATCTCTGGATTATGAATGGATAAGTTGAAATGAAAAGGCTCTTTTTTGACAAGATCTACAAGCGGTTGCAACTCGAGCCCTTCGAATTCAATGAGTCCTTCTTTTCTGAAGTGCACAATGTGATCATCGGTGACAAGATAGCGCATTTTTTAACCTCTGTGTTGCTCCTAGAAGCGTTTTTTTGTTGGCAAAGCAAGAAAAACGCACAAATTCTTTGCCATTTTTTCCAAACCCGCTGCCAGGTGTCGAAATAATCTGCCGTTCTTTTAAAAGAAAATCGAAAAATTCCCAATCATCGGTTTTGGTATCGATCCAAAGATAAGGGGAGTGAACACCTCCATACACTTCCCAACCCATCTCCATTAAAGCGTTTCTAAAGGCATGGGTGCGTTGCATGATAGCTTTTGCTAACGAGGGCATCTTTAAAGCCGCTTCACCTGCTCTTTGGATGATGTAAGCGGTTCCATTATTTTTGATGGTTTTAAGTTTTTGCCACATAGCGTTAAGTGGCCATAAAAGTGTTTTGGGAACGATCGTATATCCTAGACGCAATCCTGTAAATCCATACGATTTTGAAAAAGAGCCGATTTCAATCGCGCATTTTCTTGCACCTTCAATTTCATAGATGCTTTTTGGAATATTTTCTTGAACAAAGGATTGGTAGGCCACATCAACAATTAAAAGCGCATTATTTTCGAGTGCATAATCGACAAAAGCTTGTAAGTCTTCTTTGGAAAAAGCCATGCCTGTTGGATTAGAAGGATGGCAGAGATAGATGACATCTACTTTTTCTTCTGGAGTCGAGGGAATAAATCCATTTTCTTTTGTGCAAGGCATCCATACAACGCGATGGTTGGATAAAAGATTGGATTCTAGATAGACAGGATAGACAGGATCCATGAGTGCAACGATAGTATTTTGTGTAAACAATTCTTGGATCTGAGCTGTTTCGCTTTTTGCGCCATCGGAGATGAAAATTTCATCGAGATCAAAAGGGAAATTGAGAGCTTTTTTTAAAAAATCATATCCAGAATAAGGAGCGTAGCCAATAGGTATTTGTTGCATCTCTTTAGCCGCGGTTTGGATCGCTTGTGTAATTTCAGCTAAAAGTGGCTCTGTGATGTCCCCAATACCCAAATCTAAAAGCTCACTTTCTGGATGTTGTTGTAAAAATTGCGCTTTTTTTTGTGTGACAGTCTTAAAGACATAATTTTCTTTTAAAAGTGTAAAGGCTGGGTTAGACGTAAACATACGATCAGCTTATCATATATTACAAAAATTGTTACACTGAAAAAGTATGCACATAAATACTGAAGAAATTGAAAAGGTTCTTGGCTATGATTTCAAAAATAAGGACCTGTTGATCCAAGCCTTTATTCATAAATCTTATTTGAATGAAAACGCGTGCTCATTTGAAGATAATGAACGCTTGGAATTTTTAGGCGACGCCATTTTAAACGCCATTGTCACCGCGTACCTTTTTACTCAATTTAGTCAAATGCCAGAAGGCAAGTTATCGCATTTTCGAGCCAAACTTATTTGTACAACATCCAATGCTGAATATATGCAGATGCTTGGGTTAGAGATGCATTTGCTCAAAGGAAAAGGCGAGCATCTTGAAGTAAGAGGAGCATTGTCTTTGACAGCCAACCTTTTTGAAGCAATTATCGGGGCGCTTTTTTTAGATGCGGGTTTTGAAATAGCAGAACGTTTTATCCTTCAACATTTTGAAAAGAAAATGCATGAATTTTTAAAAAAACCCGATGAAAATTTCAAAGCCCTTTTGCAGCACTACACGCAAAAAAACTTCAACCAAAAGCCAACCTATGTGTTGCAACAAGAAAAAGGAAAAGAGCACCAAAAAGAGTTTTTTGTTCAAGCTTTTGTCGATGACCAAGAATTGGGTTTGGGAATGGGAAAAAACAAAAAACAGGCCGAGCAAAATGCTGCCGAAAATGCCTTAGAAAACATCGCACAGATTGAGGAAGATTATGAAAGTTAAAACCCTTTTTGCATGCACAAGTTGTGGTGCTCAGTTTCACAAATGGTGTGGGCAATGCGCGCTTTGCAATGAGTGGAACACGGTAGAAGAGCAGTTTCCTGCAGTTCCCAAACAACAAGCAAGCACACCGCTTCCCATCTCTCAAGTAGAAATTAAAGAGGATGTGCGCTTTTCGTCCGGCTTTGAAGATGTCGATCGTGTGTTAGGTGGTGGATTTGTCCAAGGTTCTTTTGTGCTTGTCGGTGGTGAGCCTGGCATTGGAAAATCGACTCTGCTTTTGCAAATTGCGCATCATTTGGCTCTAAGTGGCAAAACGGTGCTCTACGTATCTGGAGAAGAATCTGTGTCACAGATTTCACTGCGCGCAAAACGTCTAGGTGCCTTATCGGACAATTTGCTCATTTTTAATGAAATACAATATGAGACTATTTGTTATCAGATTGAAACCATCAAACCCAATCTTGTGATTATCGATTCGATCCAAGTGTTGCAATGCCAAAATGCACTTTCTAGTCCAGGATCTGTGGCCCAAGTCAGAGAGTTGGCGTCTAAATTCATGCAACTTTCAAAAAGCTTGAATATCACACATATTATCATTGGCCATGTGACCAAATCGGGAGAGATTGCCGGACCACGTATGTTAGAGCATCTTGTCGATTGTGTGCTCTATTTTGAAGGAGAAACCAAACAACAATACCGTTTTTTGCGTGGAGTGAAAAATCGCTTTGGCTCAATCCACGAATTGGCAGTGTTTGAAATGAAAACGAAGGGATTAGAAGAGGTCAAGAACCCTTCGAGTTTATGTATCCAACATCGGGGCACAAATAGTGGAGCATGCATCAGCTGTGTTGTTGAAGGGTCTCGGGCCGTGCTTTTAGAAATCCAAGCGCTTGTTGCACCCACGCATTTTCCCTCTCCTATGCGCAAAACCCAAGGATTTGATCACAACAGACTCTCGCTTTTGCTCGCTGTGATGGAAAAAAAGCTAGGGCTTAGATTGTTTACCTACGATATCTTTGTCTCCATTGCAGGAGGCTTGAAAGTCCAAGATCCTGCACTTGATTTGAGCGTGTGCATGGCGATTCTATCTTCGCTTAAAAACAAACGTATCGATCCTTTAACCCTTGTGATTGGAGAGGTAGGACTATCGAACGAAATTCGTGCTGTGGACAACGTGGAAAAAAGACTCAAAGAAGCAAAAAACCTAGGATTTCAAAAGGTGATTTTACCTAAACAAAAGGTAGACGAAAGCTTTAAACAAAGTCTTGAATTGATTTCCTTAGAAAGACTCGACACAATCGTCTCTACTTTTTTTCATTAAACTGTTAAACTTAAAGAAACCTCGGAGGTCGTTATGGCAGGAGCAGAAAAATTTGAAATCAATGTCCCAAATCGTGCAATTTTGCCCGATTTACCCTATGATTATAATGCGCTAGAACCTGTGATCTCTAAGGAGATTATGGAGTTGCATCATAAAAAACATCACAACGCCTATGTAACCAAATTTAACGAAGCATTAGATCAATTAGAAGATGCCCAAGCAAAGGGGGATTTTCAAAAAATTATCCAACTCGAACCTGCCTTAAGATTCAATGGAGGTGGGCATCTCAACCATTCCATTTTTTGGACTAATCTTGCCCCTAGAGATAAAGGCGGCGGTCAGTTAAAAGAAGGTGCACTCAAAAAAGAGATCGAAAAAACGTTTGGCTCTTTAGAAAAATTTCAAGACGAATTCAATACAAAAACAGCGTTGATTCAAGGCTCTGGATGGGGATGGTTGGGGTATTCTCAAAAAAGAAAAGGGCTTTATATCACAACGTGTCCAAACCAAGATCCCTTAGTAATAAAAAATTTAATCCCCCTTTTAGGGATCGATGTGTGGGAGCATGCCTACTATTTACAATACAAAAATATGCGTCCTGACTACCTAAAAGCGATTTGGGATATTGTAAACTGGGAAAATGTCCAAGAGCGCTATCAACAAGCTTTGGAATTGAATTGATTTTTATTGAATTTTCAATTAGCATATATTAAAACGTTGGGTTAATTATGGGTTTGTTTTCTAGAAAAGATCCTAAAATCAAGCACTTAAAACAAAAAAGCGATCGCTTTGATGGATGGCTGAAATGCGAAGAATGCTCGGAACTCATTCATAATCAAGAGCTTGAAAAGAATCTCCGCTGTTGCCCCAAATGCCAATACCACTATCCTCTTAATGCAAAGCAAAGAATGGAATTGCGTTTAGATATCGATTCTCTCAAGGAATTATTTGACACTCTGACATCAGAAGATCCTTTAAAATTTGTGGACGTAGAAAAATACAAAGACCGCCTTAAAAGAGCGCAGAGAAAAACGGGCTTGAAAGAAGCGTTTGTGTGTGGAAAAGCTCTAATTGAAAACATTCCAGTGGCTTTTGGTGTGTTAGATTTTTCTTTTTTGGGAGGATCTATGGGCTCTGTTGTGGGAGAAAAGATCACTTTATTGATTGAATATGCGTGTGAAAATCACTTGCCACTTGTACTTGTGTCTTCTTCTGGAGGTGCACGCATGCAAGAGTCGATTTTGTCCCTCATGCAAATGGCAAAAACATCATCGGCACTGACAAAACTTGGGATAAAAAAATGCCCTTTTATTTCAATCCTTGCCCACCCAACAACAGGGGGAGTGACTGCTTCCTTTGCATCGCTGGGTGATCTTTTAATTGCAGAACCCAAAGCCTTAATTGCTTTTGCAGGTCCTCGTGTTGTAGAACAGACCATCAAGCAACAACTTCCTAAAGAAGCGCAAAAAAGCGAATTTCTCAAAGAACATGGTTTTATTGATTGTATTGTTGAAAGAAAACAATTAAAGAGTAAAATTGCAAAGTGTTTATCATATTTTGTGGAGTAAATCATGGATGTAAAAATTAAAGTTGAAGAGGGGGCAGAGCTTCCTCAGTATGAAACTCAGGGAGCAAGTGGTTTTGATGTGCGCGCCCATATTGAAAAAGAGCGTGTGTTGGAGCCGGGAAGCATTGAGCTGGTTCCCACAGGGCTTTTTGTAGAAATTCCAAAAGGATATGAAATCCAAGTCAGAAGTCGGTCTGGATTATCCCTGAAGCATGGGATTGTGGTGTTAAATTCCCCAGGAACTATTGATAGTGATTATCGAGGGGAGATTCAATTGATTATGATGAATCATTCAAAAATCCCTTTTCGCATTGAAAATGGGATGCGTTTAGCGCAATGTGTCCTTTGTAAAGTTGAGGAAGCTCACTTTGTTGTGCAAAAAGAAGCGCTAGCGTCTACAGAACGCCAAGGGGACGGTTTTGGAAGCACAGGAGCGATGTGATGTTAGAAACATTTAAGAAAAAAGGCGACATTAACATTGTCGATTTTTTATCGCTAGATTTGATTTGTCATCTGGAGTTAAAAAATCGCGATGATATTATAGAATATTTGGTCAAACAAGCTCACAGTCACCAAAAACTTCAAGATTTTGCATCTTTTGAAAAAGCTGTGTTTGAAAGAGAAAAACTGGTTTCTACTGGCATTGGATTAGAAGTCGCTATTCCCCATGCAAAACTTAAAGAACAAGATAAATTTTTTATTGCGATTGGCATTTTAAAAGAAGGTGTGGAATGGGATGCGTTAGATAAATTGCCTGTGCGCATTATCTTTTTAATTGGTGGACCTGAAAACTCTCAAACAGAGTACTTAAAAATCTTATCTTCTTTAACGCTTGCAATCAAAGACGAAGAAAAAAGAAAAAAAATTCTTTCATCGAAAACCCCAACCGAGGTATATAGACTATTTGAGCAACATTAAAAAAAAGGTGATTTAAAATGGATTTATGTGTCGCAGATGTCGCAAAATTATTGAATGTCAATGAAACTACCATTGAAAAATGGGTGAAGCAAGGGAAGATTCCTTCCTACAATTTAAATGATAAGATTTTGTTTTCAAAATTAGAAATTGAAGAATGGATGCTTTCAAGAAAACATGAAACCACACAATTTATAAAAGAGCTAGAAAGTGAAAAATTGCAAAAATTAGACAATCAAGGCCGGCTGCAATTTGTCTTTTACCGCGCGATTTTTAAAGGTGGAGTTTTTGCAGATATAGAAGGGGAGACTAAGCAAGAAATTATTCAAAATACGATGCAACACATAGCACAACCTTTTGGACTCGATGCGCAAGTTTTGACAGATCTTTTATTGGATCGAGAAAAATTAATGCCTACATCTGTTGGCAATGGAATGGCTATTCCTCATACACGTGATTTAAACAAGTTGCCACATGATATTGTGATTACTGTGTTTCCTAAAAACCCCATTAAGTATGGTGCTTTAGATAAAAAACCTGTCCATACACTCTTTTTCCTCTTTGCATGTAATGATAAAAACCATTTAAATTTGCTATCTAAGATTGCTTATTTGGCTTTAGATAAAAAGGCGCTTGAACTCCTTCAATCAAAACCTTCACAAAAAGAGCTTTTGGAGTATATCAAAACTTGGGAAAGTGCATTTTGAAACTGACCTTACGCCCTTGATTTTTTGATGTTTTTTTAAAATTTTTCTTTGTTTTTTCGCTTTTATTGAGAAAATAGCGGTATTTCTCTAAGGGTTCTGTATCCATCAAAAAAGCTTGTTTTTTAACGGATACCATGTTACACTGTTTTGGTATCTGGAGGAAATAGTTATGGTTCTTAATTTGCGTGTTGTGAGTTTTAATATTAGTGGTATTGGTGATTTGGCACGAACGGCAGAAAAATTTCAAAAATCTACAAAAATTGGAAAAATTGCCACCCAAATTGTACAGTCTACTGTTAAAGATATGACTGATTACAGCGTAGCAATGAGGGACTATTATAGATTCTTAATGACGCCATTCCTAGAAAAACTAATCACGGAGATGCGACCTGATGTGTTTTGCTTACAAGAGTTGTGTAAAGCAAGATTTGTAAATGAAAGTGAGCACCAAATATTTGTTGATATTTTTCAAAAACATGGTTATTCATTATGTTGGGAAGGAGATACTGCCGTTGTCTATAGAAATAAACGATTTGATCTAGTTAAAAAAGCAGCAACGACAGATCCTTCGGAACCTGCATATTATGCAGACCTGCATTTAAAAAGAGAGAACAGGGTTGTGCGATTCGTTTCGGATCATCCCAGTTACAGTAGTGGTTCTGAGTCAACTAGCCTAACTGGCAACATAAAGCAGATTAACCTTGATGAGATTAATTCTCCCTTTATGCGATTGATGCAAAAAGTCAAATCGCTAATTTCGTCATTTTTTGGTGGAAACAAAGCGGCGGGTCCTGAATCGATGGCAACAGCCCCTGAATTGATCATTTATGGCTTGGATGCCAATGCGACAAGGGTAATGGATGATAAAACTAAGGAGTGGCAACCTGAGCGATTACAAGCATTTGAAAATGCAGGATTTGAGGCTAATTTAGAGGATAATGCTCCCACCTTAAAATATAAAGTCTCCCAAAAAGTCGATCATATTTATGCAAAAATTCTCAGTGGTGGAACTCTAAAAATGGTTCATCATATTATAAAAGGATTGAACGATGAAGGCATCTTGGATAACCCTGATGTTTTGCCAGCAAGTGATCATCTTCCTTTGATATATGATATTACCTATTCTTCTGAGGAATCTTTCTCGTCTCTTATCAGAGTTTGTTTTAAGAGTATATTTGCATAGATTTGAAAATTTAAAATTCTTGCTTGTTGTATCTTCGCTTACTAAATCCCGTTTTTAGAAAAGAGCTTACTTCTTAGATGCGGATTCTTCTTTTTCCTTTTCTTCTTTTTTCTTCTTTTTCTTGGGCTTTTCTTGGGCTTGTTCGATAAATTCAAGTGCGTTGTCTTTATGGGTGATTGTGAAGTTGAATGTTTCTTGTGGATGAAGTAGGATTTTCTCGGCCAATGGATCTTCTAAGTATTGTTCTGTAGTTCTTCGAAGAGGTCTTGCGCCCATTTCAGGCTCATAGCCTTTATCAACTAAGAACTGTTTTGCGCCGTCATCGAGAGTGATGGTAATACCTTTCGTTTCGAGTCTTTTTTGTAGTTTTGCTACTTCAAGATCAATGACTTTTCTTAAAGCTTCTTTATCGAGCGCTTTAAAAACAATAGTTCCATCAAGTCGATTGAGAAATTCTGGTTTGAAGTGTTTTTTCATAGAAGATTCGATCTTTTCCTGCATGGTTTTATAATCGAGCATGTCATGTTTGGCTCCAAAACCAATCTCAGTATTTTTGCGGATCAAATCGGCGCCAAGATTAGATGTCATAATGACGATGGTGTTTCTAAAATCAATTTTGCGCCCAAAAGAATCAGTCAGACGCCCTTCTTCTAAGATTTGTAATAGAAGATTGAGTACGTCGGGGTGTGCTTTTTCAATTTCATCAAAAAGGACGACAGAATAGGGACGTTGACGCACCTGTTCTGTGAGCTGGCCACCTTCTTCATGTCCCACATATCCTGGAGGAGAGCCTATCATTCTAGAAGCAGCAAACTTTTCCATATATTCAGACATATCGACTTGAATAATGGCTTCTTCTCCACCGAACATGTGCACGGCTAAAGAGCGTGCCATGAGAGTTTTCCCAACGCCTGTAGGTCCTAGGAATAAAAAGGCGCCAATAGGACGGTTGGGATCTTTAATATCGGCTTTTGATCTGCGAATGGCTCGACAAATTTGGTTTGTGGCTTCAGGTTGTCCGATGACGTGCTGCATCAGGGTCTCATTCAATTTTAACACCTTTGCAGTTTCTCCTTCGGTCAAGCGAGCAATAGGAATTCCTGTCTGTTTTTCAATTAAACATGCCACATCGTCTTCATCCACTATGACTTGTTGCTCATCTTTTCTTTGGTGCCATTCTTTTTTGATCTGTTCGAGTTTTTCTTTGAGTTTTTTCTCTACATCACGCAATTTTGCGGCTTTTTCATACTCTTGATGATGAATGGCATCTTCTTTTTGTACACGTGTTT
>JAAKFQ010000009.1 GCA_011064725.1 Chlamydiota bacterium
GCTGCACACATTTTTCTTGGGTAAGGGGAGTGCCTTGAGGAGAAAGGTAGATAACTTTAGAACTTTCTTTCCTGCATTCGTCGATGGTTTTTTTTAAAGGCTCTGGCTTGAGCACCATGCCTGCGCCACCGCCAAAAGATGTGTCATCAACTTGGAAGTGGGGAGGTGGAGCGTTTTTACGTATGTCATGTGCTTGAATTGAGCAAATGCCATTTGTTTGCGCACGTTTTAAAAGGCTTTGTTCCAAAGGGCTTTTGAAAAACTCTGGGAAAAGCGTTAAGATGTCGATGTTCATTTTGCTTTTGCTTTAACTTTTTCCTTCGGCTCTTTTTTCGTGCGTGTTGTTGAACGTGCACGTTTTTTCACTTCGGGTTTTTTGGCTTCTTTTTTGGGTGCAGGTGGTGTCTTTTTCGGTTTGGCTGCAGCCTTAGGCGCTTTGGTTTTTTTGCGTCTTTGTCTTCTTTTTAATGACTGCTTTTCTTTCGCCTTTTGCATTCTTTCATTCAGCTCTTTGATCACATTGGGGGCAGCTTCTTTTACAAGAGCTTTTGCTTTTGGTGTTAAAATCGCACCTACAGAAAGCCAATATTGTATTTTTTCTGTATTCACGCTTAAGCGTTTGTCTGCTTTTTCTTCATGGGGATTGTACCAGCCCAAAATTTCTAAATGTTTGCCATCACGTGGACTTCTGTCTTCTGCAGCAACAAGCCTGTATGTCTTTCGATTCGTACGGCCTTGTTGTCTTAGTCGTATTTTTACTGCCATAATTGGTCTCCTAACTTTGTTTACTGACCTTATGCAATACCTTCTGCTCATATGAGGGCTGCAAAGAACAATCTACCACGTCTTCCTCCTCGCACAACTCTCATAGAGTTGTGTTTGTCGGATATCCTTGTATTTTGCTCTTTTCGCTCCTCCTCTAAACAGAATTTATCGCATAAAGTCAGTTTTTTTTAATAGTTGTTTTGCGTTTGCGCCCTTGGGCATTTTTTTCATAAAATCTTTGGTTTTTTTAAAGCCTTTTATAAGACGATTCACATCATCAAAATGGGTTCCAGAACCTCTGGCTAAGCGTTTTCTTCTAGGAATGATGAGTTCTTGTTGACATTCACGCTCTTTTTTCGTCATGGATCGAATAATTGCTTCTGATTTACGCAAATCATCCTCATCAAAATTGAAGTTTTTGAGAGCATTTGCACCTGGCATCATTTTTAAAAGCGAGGAAAATGAGCCCATTTTTTTCATCTTAGACATCTGTTTTAAATAATCGGTAAACGTAAACGTCGCTTTTTTTAGCTTTTCTTCGAGCTCTTCTTTTTCGTCTTCATCCATGTATTCTTCGGCTTTGCGCACAAGATTGATCGTATCACCCATGCCCAAAATGCGGTCTGCCATCGATTCTGGATTGAAAAGTTGAAGATCATTGAGTTTTTCTCCAACGCTTTCAAATTTGATCGGTTTTTTTGTCATGGAAACCATCGATAGGGCGCTTCCTGCTTTAGCGTTGGAATCAAGCATGGTGAGCACAGAGCCTGTAATGGGCACTATTTCATTAAATTGCTGAATGGTTTTGGCTACATCTTGACCAATGGTGGCATTGGCTACAAAAAAGATGTCTTGAGGATCGAGCAACTCTTTTAGCGCTTTGAGCTCTTGCATCATTTCCTCATCGATGTGTAATCTTCCAGCGCTATCGACAATCAGCACATCAAATTTCTCTTTTTGAGCTTTTTTTAAAGCGGTTTGGGCAATTTCAAGGGCGCTAGCTTTTTTAGGTTCTGAAACAACCTCTACATCGATAGGTTTTAATAGTATTTCAAGTTGATCGATGGCAGCAGCCCTTTGACGATCACATGCAGCTGCGAGAATTTTTTTATCATGTTTTTTCTGAATGTAGTGGCACAGCTTTGCTAAAAACGTGGTTTTTCCAGATCCTTGCAGACCGCAAAGCAAAATGATGGTGGGTTTTTTTGTAAAATTAAGCGGCTTTTCTTCAGAGCCCAAAAGTTGAATCAATTCGTCATGGACAATTTTGATAAATTGTTGAGTAGAATTGATGGATTTTAAAACTGCTTGTCCAAGCGCTTTTTCTTTGATGCTTTTGATAAATGAAGAGACAATGGAGAAATTGACATCAGCATCGAGCAGGGCCATGCGTATTTCGCGCATCGCTTCATCGATGTTTTCCTCTGTGAGTGTCTTTTCTCTAAACTTTGAAAACACTCCTTGAAACTTATCTGCTAAATTCTCAAACATAACAAGCCTATTTTAAACCTGAAGAGATTCTCTTTCAAGGAAAAAGAACCGCTCTTTTTGTGAAAAATCTTTTTTAATTTCTAAGTTTTTCCAAAAGGGGGAACTAAATAAAGATTTGATAGCCTTTTGATCCACGCCTATTTCAAAAAAACCTTTACCATTGGGCTTGACGTAGTGGTGCAAATCTAAAGACAATTTTTTAAAAATATCCATGCCATCTTTTCCCGCAAAAAGAGCCAAATGGGGCTCAAAATCCATAACGTCTTTTTCCAATAGGTGATGGGTGGCAATGTAAGGGGGATTGCACACAAATAGATCACACTGTGTTTTTTCAAAAGCTTCGAGCAAATCACCTTGTAAAAACGTGATATCAACATCATTTAACTGGGCATTTTTTTTGGCAATTTCCAATGCTTTGGGACTGATATCTGAAGCAAACACCTCGAGCTGAGGGCAATGTTTTTTGATCGCAATGGCAATGTTGCCACAGCCTGTGCATAGATCAAATACTGTGCCAGATTCTGGCGCATTTTCAATGATCATGGAGACAAGTTCTTCCGTTTCGTGTCTTGGGATCAGCACATCTTCTGTCACAAGTAGTGTGCAGGTTAAAAATTGGACTTTTCCTTCAATGTAGGCGAGGGGTTTATGCGTGGCTCTTTCTTTCAAAGAAGTTTTAAAAGCGCTAAGTTCGGTCTCATTTAAAGGGCGGTCGAAATCGCAATAAACATTGAGTCTGGTTGTATTGAGAGTGTAACTTAGCAAATCTTCAACACTACGCTTAGCATTAGAAATGCCTTTTTTTTCAAGATATTCCACGCTAAAGATAAAAATATCGCGCACTGTTTTCATGCTGATTCTAGCTTTTTTTGGTGGTAAAAGCTGACCAGATTTGCTGCGATTTCTCCAAGATCACCTAAGATGATCTGATCAAGATTATATTTGGTCAGATTGATTCTGTGATCTGTGAGTCGATTTTGTGGAAAATTATAGGTACGAATGCGCTCAGAACGGTCTCCAGAGCCGATTTGGGCGGAGCGCAAAGCGCCTCTTTCTTGTGCCTGTTTGCGTGCCATCTCTTCAAAGAGTTTTGCTTTTAAATAGCGCATCGCTTTGTCTTTATTTTTGTGCTGCGAACGCTCTTCTTGGCAGGTGACCACAATCCCTGTTGGGATATGCGTAATTCTGACGGCAGAATCTGTGGTGTTCACATGTTGTCCACCGGCTCCACTTGAGCGATAGGTGTCAATGCGAAGCTCTTTTTCATCAATCGGGACATCTTCTTGCTCGTCGGGCTCCATGAGGATTGCCACGGTCACAGCAGAGGTATGCACGCGGCCTTGCGTTTCTGTTAAAGGAATACGTTGAACACGGTGGGTGCCTGCTTCATATTGCAAATAGCGATGCGCATCAGGTCCTGCAATGGACATAATGTATTCTTTATACCCACCAAGGTCGGATTCTGCTGCGGAAAGCAATTCTACTTGCCACCCCTTGTCATTGGCAAATCCTCGGTACATGCGCACGCAATCTGCCACAAAAAGCGCTGCTTCATCGCCTCCTGTCCCTGCGCGAATTTCTAAAATGGTGGTGCGATTATCGTTAGGATCGGGAGGAACCAGCAATTCTTCAAACTTTTGCTCCAGTGACGCAAGCTTCTCATTATCAATAGCTAACGTATCTTTGACCATTTCGAGCATTTCAGGGTCGGTTTCTTCTCTCAAAAGCGTCTGATTATCGTCCAAATCCTTTTTTAAGCGCTCGATTTGATGGAATATATCGACAAGGTTGGAAAGATGCCGATGTTCTTTGGAAAGGCGTTTAAACTCGCTCTGGTTTTGAACAATGGCTGGGTTTTGCAATTCCTGTTCAATAACTTTGAGGCGAGAGATCGCCTTATCAATTTTTTCTTTCATTCAAAATTATTTTTTAGGCTTTTTATTTTGATCCTTGGAAGGCCCACTTTGTTTGTAACGCTTCAAGAACTTATCTACACGCCCTTCTGTATCAATAAATTGTTTTGTTTTAGTAAAAAAAGGGTGTGATGCAGAGCTTGTAGGTATTTCAATAGCAGGATAGGTTTTTCCCTCAAACTCCTGAGTGTCTTTGGGTTGCAATGTCGAACCGACTAGAAATTTTTTTCCTGTGGATGAATCAACAAACAACACTTTTTGATATTTTGGATGAATATCGTCTTTCATAATACCTCATTCTTTAAAAGTCTTGCCACATTGTAAAATCTCTTCGTATAAAATGCAAGAATCTAACAGAATTTACTGCGCAATATCAGTTACTGACAATTTTTTGCATCTTGGAGATTTTGATTGTACATCTTGAGAATGTCTTCAAAATCATCGACGACGTCTAAAAGATAGCGAAAATCTTTTTGAAACATCTCGGATCTAAAAATGCTCTCTTTATCTTGGCTTGTTTTTGCCTTGTCTAAAAGCACAGAAATGCGAGCGAGAGCCACAGTGATGCTATCAACTTCTTGATTAAGGTAAGCTTTAAATTCTTTAGGATTTTGGATGCTTTTGAGCTCTTCAAAGCGTTTAGTGCGCGTGCGCTGCCACTCCTTATTCAAGTTAAACAAAACTCCATAGTGGTTCACGTCGTTCATGAGAGTATCGATTTTGCTCATGATGGAAATCACTCTTAAATAAAAATCGTCACTTTCTAAAAGCTTACCGATAGAACCTTTGCCTTGTTTGATGTTGTCGGTAATATCGCTTAAGTTTGCAAATGTTTCTTGACCTTCTCTTGTCATGCTTCTAGCATTGCGAATGGTATCTTGGATATCTTCAGACGCATTGCCCAACGTTTGAGAAACGGTGGCCATGTTATTCACAATTGTCGTGACGTTTTCTTGGCTAATGCCATCGGTGATTTGAGTCATATTGTCAAGTACGTGGCTTGTTTGTGCAACAATTTGTTCCTGTTTAGCCTCTGCAAAAATGTCACCTGCATTTTGAAACGTATTGCGTATTCCTGCAATAGCTCCATCGATATTATCTCTGTTTTCTTCTAAAATATCTAACATTTCATCCACCGTTTTGCCAAGCTTAATCCCTAGCTGTTCGATCTGGAATAAAATGGATTCGATTTGTCCGTAGGATTTGGCATACAAAATTTGGTCTGTAACCAGCGCAGGTGTTTCACCAGGTTTAGGAATTTCTGGAATGATCGCAATCGATTTTTCTCCCAAAAGACCTGATGTTTGGATAGTAATTTCATCGGTCGTGTAGATTTTCACTTTAGAATCGATGTGAAAAGTGAGTTGATAGATATAAATTTGATCCAACTCATCCACTTTTCCAATCTGTCTTGCGTTTTTAACCGTTGTGATCTCGGTCACTTGGCCAATAGGTTTTCCTGCAAAATTGACCCTTGTGCCAATATTGATCTGATTGACATCAGAAAAACGCACACGCAATACTTGTTTTCCATCACCAAGAGAGGGATGCAAAAACAGAAGCATCCAGATGATCAAAGAACACGAAGCAATAATAAAAAAACCAATAAGAATGGATTTAAGCTGTTCTGCCTTCATGATTACTTTTTTTCGTTATCTTTGTTCTCGTACATCATTTTATATAAAAATTCAATGGTTGGATGTTGTATTTTTAAAAAATTTTGTGGTGTGTCAATGTATTTGATCACACCGTCTTCGTTTAATGCGAGTCTATCTGCAACAACAAGGGCGGCTTGAATATCATGTGTAACCACAACCGATGTGGCATTAAGCTCTTGTTGCACTGTGCGTATTAAATGATTGATCTGATCGGCTGTGATGGGATCGAGTCCTGTTGTTGGTTCATCGTAAAATAGAATCGTAGGTCTATAGGCAATGAGTCTTGCAATCGCAGCTCTTTTTTTCATGCCTCCAGAAAGTTCTGCGGGCATCTTGTCATTTGTGCCTTCTAAGTCGACAAATTTGAGAGCTTCGTTCACACGGTCTTTGATTTCTTCTTTAGACATTTGTACATCTTTGTGTTCGTTAAGATAAAAACCAATATTATCTTCCACAGTCAAAGAATCAAACAGCGCGCCTCCTTGAAAAAGCATACCCATATGCCGAATAGCATGGTACAACTCTTGTTCTTTAAGCTCTGTTAAACACACCTCGTCGATATAGATGCGTCCCTTCTCGGGTTTTTCAAGGCCCATAAGTTGTTTTAAAAGCACGCTTTTGCCAACGCCACTGCGTCCTAACACAACCAGCGTTTCGCCTGTTTGAACGGTTAAATCTAAACCTTTCAACACTTGCAAATCGTCATAACTTTTCCACACATCTTCACAGACAATCATTGGGCAAACCTTCCAAAAAGTGGACTCAATAAGGTGAGAGCCATGGTTAAAAAGAAATTGGAAATCAAGATGACAGAATAACAAACTACAACAGACACGGTGATCGATTTTCCAACGCCCGCAGCGCCTCCCGATGTGTTGATGCCAGCAAAACAAGAGATTGTGACAATCACAAAGCTAAATACAAAAGATTTACTCACACCGATAAATAGATCGAAGGGTGTGATGTAATCAGGCATGGGGTTGAAATACGTTTGCGGGGGCATTTCAAAAAAGTAGGTGGAAATCAAATAACCGCCCACAATACCCATGACAATGCTAAATACAGTCAAAAGGGGAATGGTCACAATACCTGCAATTTTTCTAGGGACAACAAGATGGCGCATAGGAGATATTGCCATAGAGCGCATCGCATCGATCTGTTCGGAGACTTTCATGGTTCCTAGCTCTGCGCACATCGCGCTACCCACCCTTCCTGTAACCATGAAAGCTGTGAGTACTGGTCCCAATTCTGTAATCATCGCTTTTCCTACCAAGATACCAGTGGCTGCAGAAAGCCCTTTATCAGCCAGCTGAAAAAAGGTTTGTGCAGCAAGGACCAGCCCTGTGGAAAATCCCGTTATGGCAACAACAGGCAATGACATGATCCCAATTTCTACCATGTGATCTGCAATCAAAGACCACCTGGGAAGACCTTTTAGTGTCACCTTAAAAGACTCCAAAATAAAAAGAATGTAATTGCCCACTGTTGTGACAATGTTGAACATAGACGCACCTTTTTTGGGCCATTGCAAACAGCCTCTTTTTCGCAGTATAGAAAAGCAAAAGTTTGTGGTCAAAAAAAAAGCACTAACTTTCGCTAGTGCTTTTTTGATTTAAAGAAGAGATGGTTTTTAGAACAGTTTCATACCGCCGCGCAATTGGTTTTGCTCACCAATAGCTTGGGCAAGTTCTTGTTGCATTTGACCCAATCTTGAGTTTAATTCTTGGACCACCTGCATTCGAATATTTAATAGTTGTACTTGAAGAGTGTCTTGTGCAGTAAATGGTATTTTTATATCTTGGTTGTTGATCAATCCTTGAACCACTCCAACAAGTGTGCCTTTTTGCGCGTCATTGAGTTGAAATCGAGTCAAAACTCCAGCAAGTACTGCTGGACTATGGTTAATGGCACCGTCCATGATTTGAGGCACGACGGCTCCCCCAAATAGACATACTGTTCCGATGATGTTGAGTTTATTCAATGTGCTTGATTGATGATCACTGGCTGCTTTGGACTGATCTGCAAGATCGGAAATATCATCGGTCACTTGGGTTTTTTCTTTACTGACTAAACGCACACGTGCTTGGTATTCTTTTTGGTTGCCTTTCACAAAGTCTAAAACAATCCAATAGAGCTGCGTGATAGAATAGACTTTTTTTCCATCAAAGATTTCTTCTTTAACTTTAGCATCCGTAGCTACAACCGGAGGAAGTTGTTCTATGGGTGCTTTTATTGCTTCAAGTGTTGGCATTTTTTATTCTCCTTATTTTTTTATCTAGTTTTTACTTTATCTATCATCTCGCTGGCTGCTTGATAAGCTTCCCTGCTTTTTTTCATTTCCGTCGTTGCAGAGCCTGCGGTTTTTAACCTTTCAGCAACCTTTGTTTCTTTGTCTTTTAATTTGGTCATTCTACCCTGAAATTCTACGTGGTAAATTTCCCATTCGTGGTTAGTTTTTGAGCTAAAATATTTGGTAGCAACTCCTGCACCAGAAAGCATATTGCTGATCATGTTTCCTGGAAGATTGATAATATTTGTCATACTCAAAACACTGGGCAGATAGCCAAATGTCCACTCTAAAGCAGTTTTGGTTTTGGATGTATCAGTTCCAAGTAATTCTGAAAGAGGATTTGCTGCGCCATCCCATTTTTCTGTCACATTGATCATTTCAATTCCTGTTAAAACTAAAAAACCTGCCGCAGTAAATGGGTTGGAAGCTGATGCAGCAGCTAAACCAAGCGTTCCAATAGATGTGATTGTAGAGGCTTTAGAAGCCACATATTTTGTGCGATTCCAAAAAGTATTGTCTTGTTCAAACTGTTGGTTTTTTTCATTAAAAAGTTGACGTTCTTGGCGAAGTTTTATAAAAATTGCTTCGTGGCTTTTTTTGGCGCTTTTTCCAGTCAAATAGCTGTATTCGATACGGGATTGAAGATCACCTGATTGAGAAGCTAAAAAGGCAATCGCGTACATACTCACACGTTTGCCTTGCTCTAGAGCATAGCGCTGCTCTTCAAAATACAGATCGATTTGAGTTAAAGGCTTCATTTTTTCTGAAGCTTCAACGCCTCCAATGGGTTCTACTGCACTTTTACTCATTATTTTCCAACTTTGGCCATTTCTTTAAACATTTGATCCAAGATATCGTGAATTCTTTTCATCATATCTAATTTTGCTTTGTGCATGTCAAAAAGATGGGAAAGAATTTTTTGCGAATGAGAAATATCGATATCATAATCTTTTTGCTGAAGACGTGCATTTTCTTTGATCGAATCAATCTCGTCTTTAGAAAGTTCTGATTCAAGATCGACATTTCCAAGTACTTCTGGACTATGCTTATTAATGCTGTCAACGAGTTTAAGTACAACCGGATCACCTAAAAGAGCTTTGGAGTCCACTTTTCCATCCTTTGTGTGCTTATTCATCTGCAAAAGAAGTTGTGTTAAATCTTTAATACATGCTTCTTTGGCTCGAAGTTCCTTAACTTCTTTATTTAGTTCTATTTCTGTAACTTTGGTTGCATTTGCACAAGCATGAGAAACAGCACCCATTATGTTCATATTGCTCATATTATTATCTCCTAAATTTTGTTGTTATGACTGTTATTATTATCAAATAAAAAAACAAAATTGTCAAGAAAATACATACTTAAAAAATTAAACACTATCAAATAAAAATTTTAATTTGGTTAACGTATTTGCAATCTTAATTCTGCAATGTCTAAATTTTGTAATCCTTTTTCAAATATTTCTTTTAGGTCACAACAACTCCGTTGTGTTTTTACATGTTGAAGGGCTTGTTCATAGGTTATATTGTACTCTACCATTAGATAAGCGATGACAATCGCTGTGCTTGCTGAAGTATCATGAATATAAACTCTTTTGCCTCCTCCTGTTTGTGTCGTTTTTGAGCCAAAATAGCTGGTCGTGGTTTTTACACAAGAAACAGCACGGGTGATAAAATTTCTTGGAATTTTGACAAGGTTTGCCATACCCAAAACACTAGGTAGAAAGCCAAACGTCCACTCTAAAGCGGTTTGGGTTCTAGCTGTATCAGTTCCAAGTATTCCTGAGATAGGATATGCAGCCCTACCCCATTGACCTGCTCCATTGATCATTTCAATGCCTAATAAGGCTAAATTGGCCTGCCATAGTGAATGGATTGGAAACTGACATGGCAGCGAGACCAAATTTTCCAATAGATGTGATGGTAGAAATCGTAGAAACGACCCTGTTTGTGCGACTCCAAAAGGTGGGGCTTTTTCCAGATTTTGCCTGATGAATTAGGGATAATATTTCTGGAAGGCGCAACTTTAATTTTTCCCAATCATCTCCAATACCTGTGTAATAAAGAACGCGTTCACTTACCGGTTCTTCATTGTCAAAGGAAATGATGGGACCAATATTCGCCTGTTCTAGAGAAGAAAAGTAGTTGGATATGTCATCGATGGGCGTCCTGTTCCATAACCGACCTGTTCTTTGTTGAACCTCTTGGCGTATGGATTCTCTATTTGCTTCGTCTATAAGATATTTTGCTGGAGTTTCTCCTCCTAGCAAAATAGTATCATCAATGAAGGAAAAAGAATCTTGGGGTTTGAGTGTAGTAGGTTGTTGGAGTGCTGGAACTGGGATGAGTGCTGTTGGAGGAGCTGGAGAGGGAGAATCTTTTCGCAGTTTTAGTAGAATAACGATGCCGATTGTTGCAGCAAGAGTGGTGCCGATAATAATAGAATTTCTCAAGGAAATGGAATAATGATTAAAACAACCCTGTAGCGAGAATGAAGTTTTCACTCTTTTTCCTTAGAGTAATGTAAAATAATTATTTTAAAGTTTTGATCGTTTTTTTTCAACGACAGTTAGTAAGACTTAGACCATTTCAAAGAAATTTTACCGTCGCGTTGTTGATTGGTTTCTAGCTGCAAGATCAAGTTGTATTTTAAATCGATTTCTATGGAGTAAGATCTAGAATCTGCTGTCGTGCCTTGGGTGGTTGTGATCAGCACGCCTTTGGTGATCTCCTTGCCGACCTGGACGGCGACAGGTAGGGTGGCATCGATGTGTTCCTGTGTTTCTTGGGTCTCTTCTTGTGCTTTTTTGGGAGTGGTTGTAATAGAGAGGCGATCGAGTCCCGTTGATCTTTGGATGCGTTCTAGAATTCCTGAATCACCACTAGAAAGTTCGACAGCGGTTTGGGCAAGCTGGATCGCTTGGAAAGGATCGATTTCGGAAATATCTTTATTAAATAAGAGGCGGGCTAACAGAGCACTTTGGGGCAGGGATGGAGAAGAAGAAAGCGTTAAAAAGGGTTGGGCGAGAGGGCCTCGAAGTGCGATGTAGACGGTTAAGTCGGCTACTTGCTGCTCAGCTACAAGATTGATTTGGGTCTGTTTTTTCCATGAACCATCGAAAGAGATCGCACCTTCTGTAAGGATGAAGTGATGTTTGGCAAAAGAAAAGCCACCTTCTTGGATGTTGAGTTTTCCATAAAGCATAGGTTCTTGCGTGGTCCCTTCGACTTTGACAGCGCCAATCCATTTGGAATTGAGTCCTCGGCCGCGCACTCTGAGAGTACCGAGCACGTCGCAATCAAGATCTAAATGCACAGTGATTTCAGGTTGTAAGAGAAAAAAGGCTTTGGGAGGAGAGTATGCCGCATCTTCAAATTGGAAAGGAAGGTTGGGAATCGATTTTGCGATTTTGTCGGGCAGGGTGATCGTTGCTGCTGCAAGATCTAATTTTCCACTGAGATAAGCATCATAAAAATCTCCTTTTAGGTTGATAAGGCCATTGACAGAGGCTAAGACATGTTCTAGATCAATGACAATAAAGTTGTGTAAGGAGGTAGAAAAAGTAAAAGGAAAGGCTTTTTTGTAATCGACTTCGATAAAACCAGAAGCTTCCATGGTGCCTGTTTTGGGATCTTTTGCCGTAAGATTTTGAAGTTCGATCATGTTTTTGTTGCCCACAAGATCAAAACGTAAATTTTCTAAAATCAGACCTGTTTGGAAATTTTCATATGAGCCTTTATCAAAATGCAAAGCTCCTTGAACAAGAGGATTTTCTAGAGTGTTACTGATGCGAAGATCTCCATCTACAAAGCCTTTTAATACATGACCCTCGGAATGTAAATATTGTAAAAGATCGTTGGTGTTTTCTTGGATTTGGAAACGTATATCTAGAGGTTTATCTTCAATCACTTTGAATACTTTGAATTGAATGGGGACAAATCCTGACAAGTTGAGGATTTGACCGCTGCGCTTGGCAATCAAATCGAACGTAAGGTTTTGATCGCTGAAATCAGCCTTAAGAGTGGCAAGGGTTTGATCTAAAATGGGCCAATTGCGATAGCTTGCTTTTAGATTTTCGAACTGAAAGTAAAGATGACTGACAACTTGATCATTTTTTTGCTGCATTGTTAAATCACCTGTCAAAAGCCCTGATACAGCGTAATTAGGGTCTAACAGGGATAGAAGGCTAGCTGGAGTGTCTTGGAGTTTTAATACAATTCCATTGGATTCGCTATTTGCGGCTGCAATCATGAAACCTGCGCCAAAGCGGATCAAAGAAGAGGTTAAAATAAAAGTGTCGGCCCCAAGTGTCAATTCTGTTTTTTTCTCCATTACAAAAGGTTCATCTTTGACTTTTCCTTGTAATTCATGGATGGTAAAATGGATGTTTTTGTCGGTTTGGTTCCAAAAGCCTTTTGAAGACAGTATCACATCTTTGGCAAACAGTTTGCCTTCATAAAAATTCTCACTACGTCCTGTCTCTGTTTGGATTTCTAAAGACTCGATAGGAAGTGTTTTGTATTGCCCTTGGTGAAAGGTGGTTTGTATGATGGAAAGGGGAGTTGTAAAAGGATTTTGAGTACGCATACGAATATCGGCCTTTTGGGAATACAACTCTTTAAATGTGAATTTATCAAAATGGAAATCCAAGAGCATTTCGGCGTTTTGATTAGAATATGTCCCTTCAAAAGAGGTGTATTTTGCAAGCACATTGGGAAAATGTGGGATTAATGAAACAAGCTCAGTGACTCTTTGGCTATTTCCTTGTATTTTGAAACTCTCAAGTGTGTGTGTTTCCAGTGAAATATCGAGGTTTGCTTTTGCTGTAAGCAAATCAGATTGGATATCGATGGATTGGAAATAGAGCGTTTTTGGATTGAGTGTGAAATTTAGCGTGGCATTTAGAGGCGTATCTTTGATATTGCAGAAGAATTTGGCAAGTCCTATTTCAAAATTTTCTAATTTACACGTTCCAATGATATCGTTGAGTTCGATAGCACCAACTTGTGCATTTTGCTGGCGGAAATTGAGTTCTAAGTTAGGTGCAAAAAGTGGGCCTTTAAACATGAGACGCAGATACATAGGAGTTGCTTTGAAAGAATCAAATTGGGATTTTAAAAAAGGGAATGTGTGCAGGGTTGTAGACAGTGTACCTCTTTTGATCAAATTATTGTGAATATCGAGCTCGATCAAGCCTGTCAGTTGCGTGGTTTGGTTTTTAATTTTTAAGTCTGAGAGTTCAAAAAGTGCATTAGAGGAAAAAGTCAGATCCGATTGAATACGTGCTTTTGATGTGAACACATGTTTTAAAAAAGAGTCACTTTCAAATGCAAACTCAAATTCTGCATTCAGATTTCCTTTGATTTTTGGAAAAAGAAAACCATGTGTCATAGGTTTATTTGCGAGTAAATTGAGCCAATGATTGAGATGACCGCCAGCATGTAGTGAGGCTTTTGCTTGAGTAATTGGAAAACTATTTTTTAGTTTTGCAATGAGCCAACCTGTCTTTTCTTCTTTGAATGAAGCATCAATTTTGATGAACTTAGTGCGTTTTTGTGCGCTTAGTTTAAAGTTAATCTCTTCTTGGTAAGGTACTTTTAAATTCAGTGTGGACGCAAGGCGAATGGATTGTGCATTAGGCGTGATATCAATATGACCTGTCAAATCAAAACTGTAGATTTGGTCACCTTGATAAACGTTGGTGTTATAAAGTTTCAATGTGTTGATATAGATGCCTATAAATGGACGTGGCCAAAGATCGTTATTTTTTGAGAGGCTCCTATTGGATTTTTGTAAAAATGTGAGTGTTGTTTTTTGAGACGTTAGTCGATGGATTTTGAATGTGCGGTTCATCAAAAAGAGTTTTTCTAGTTCAAGTTGGACATCTTCGATCTCAATTTTCGCAGTATCTTTGAGGGTGTATCGAATAAAATCAGCCCTAAAAGTTAGAGGGAACCAGTTTTCGATTTTGGAGATCTTGATCTCGATGTCCTGTTTTTTCGCATACGTTTCAATTAAAGGAATTAAATGCCGAGGTAAATACCAATAAATGAGTGCAAATACAAAGGCACATAAAAGCGCTAAAATCACAAGGATTTTAGAGAGATTTTTGATGAATGAATGTTTAACTTTTTTCATAACTAAAATGTTTGTCCAATGCTTAAATAAATTTTTACAATTGTGGATTCAAAATTATCACTTCTCTTTTTGAGAGGGAAAGCAAAATCGATGGAAAGTGGTCCTGCTAGAGTAAAGTAACGCAAACCAAATCCAATAGAATAGAGCAAACCATCATGGAAATCAGGATACGATTTTCGATACACTTGTCCAAGATCATAAAAGAGAATGAATCCAAGATCCTCACTGCTTTTAAAACGCAGCTCGGCATTATACATCATCATAGAGCGTCCTCCAATGGGGACATTTGCACTTGTGAGTGGAGAGACTGTCAAATAGTCATATCCACGCAAAAATTCTTCTGTGCCCGCAAAAAAGCGTTTTGGAGGAGGTATTCGACTTAAAGATTGGCCTATGATAGATCCAAAATACGCGCGCAGGGCAAGCACATTGCGGTGCGAAGGAATTAGAGGAATGAATAAAGAATAAGAAAAGTGTGCTTTTAAATAGTGCACTTTGGCCTTTTCCACTTCCAAGGTAGGAATGATTCCTATTTCAAAAATTTGGCCACTTGTCTGGTCTAAGGGATTATAAGCTGTATTATATCTAAGATTGAGCGGCAGGGATAAGAGCCAATAGTGATCAGAGCGAAGAGGAGTTATGGAACGTAAATATTCTGCTTGAAACATCCAAGAATTTTTGAGTTTTCCAAATATTCTGTCCACACGTCTTTTGAAGCTAATGGTTTTGGCAGTATAAGGAATGTAGTCATGTTTTGTTTGTTCGAGTCTGTAGCTGGTAAACCGGCCTTTTACATCCAAATCTGGGATGCGATAAAGAATGGTAAATAGTTGGGTCTTTTTTGAGACATCAGCTTTGAGGGAGAGTTTTCTTCCAAGACCGCGGATATTTCTGTGTTCCCATCCCACAGCACCCCCGAAATCATCAATAGAAGAGTAGTTAATTCCTAAGAAAATACTTCTAAATTTACTTTCTCTGACGTTGATTGTCATAGGAAGTAAGCCATTTTCATCAAGATGATCTGGGTAGATGATGTTAACGTAACTAAATAGATTGGTATCAAAAAAATTATCTTGCGTGGCACGAAGGAGATAATTATCAAAATGTTTGCCGTATTCCCAAGTGATCAAATACTCAGCATATCTGGACTTCACTTTTTCAAGGCCGATAATATTTGAATTTCCAAAAAGCCCAAAGGCTCCAGGATCGACCTCCAATCGCACGGTTACCGTGTATTGTTTGGGATCCGCAATGTACTCTTTTTTCACGAAGTTAGCGAAGGGATACCCAATGTGTCCGAGTTGATACAATAACTTGGCCTCAGCGCTTAAAATGACAAAAGAATCGGCTGGGCTATCGAGTTGAATGCCGATTTGGCTAAGGGAGATCACGGAGAGAGGATCAGTTTTTTCTTTTGCCACATTGATCATCTCAAAGGCTTTTAATCGATAAAGAGGACCTAATTCAATGTGAATAATTACATCAAAGACAGTGTCTTTTTTGGGGATAATGTTCACAGAAACGCTTGCGTCTAGGTAGCCAAATGCTTTGAGTGTTTCTTTAATTTTAGGAATGTCTTGATTGGCGCGAAAATAGAGCGCTGCAACAGAACGAAGAGGGCGTTTTTCTTTAGTGTAAAGCGTGGATTGTTCATTGATTTGATTAGTGATTTGCGCAGGCAGGCGAGAAGAGAGCTTGACCTTATACTCGATTTCATCTTGTTTTTTCAGTTTTGCAAAGCCCAACGCAGAGCTAAGAAGTGAAAACGAAAAAAAATATAACAGAATTTTATTCATATAATTTCTTATAGCTTTTATAATTCTGCCAAAAGAGTACAAAAAATAAAATGCAATTCAAACTTTTTTATCTTTTTTTATTTATGGGGTTTTTATTTGCCAAACCCTTTGAATGTGTGCCTAATCAACACAAAATAGGCTATCTTGCAATCAAAGAACAGCAAGTTATCACGCAGTCTCATGTCGCATACGTCAAATTTGCCATAGAGCATTTTAAAGAAAAAAAAGTGGATTTTGTATTGTTGGAATTGGATACGCCGGGCGGAGAAGTGATGGCAGCACAGCAAATCTCCCATCTTTTGAAGCAATTAGACACAGACAAAATCCCCGTCGTGTGCGTGATCGATAATTGGGCCATTTCTGCAGGAGCGATGCTTGCGCTTTCCTGTCGCACGATTTTGGCTTCTAAAGATACAAGTTTTGGAGCTGCTGAACCTGTGCACATCTCTGAAAATGAAATGAAATCTGCACCTGAAAAGGTGCGCTCTGCTCTAAGAGCTGAATTTGCAAATACAGCAGGTTTTTTTGGCAGAAGCAAGGAGATTGCTCAAGCCATGGTGGACAAAGACTTAATTTTGGTAAAAAGAAAAGGCGCATTTTGTTTGCTTGACACGGAAAAATCGATTAAAAGAAGCGATTTGATGATTTCGCCAAAAGATAAGCTTTTAACCTTGGACGCAGAGCTTTGTAAAGAATTTGGCATCATCGATGGATATGTTGAGTCGGGTAGCTTAAAAGACTTTAAGCTTTTACAAACAGAGGATTTTGCTGGCTTTAAGGATGCAGAAGTGATTGCTTACAAAGATTGGAAAATTGGTTTTTTTTCCTTTTTGCTCAATCCCGTGATCGCATCCCTTTTAACCACAGTGCTGATTTTTTTAGGATATTTAGAACTTTATTCTGGAAAAGGTCTATTTGGGCTTGCAGCATTTTTTATATTGGCGTTGATTGTGCTTAGCCATTTTGCAGTGCAAGCGATGCCTTATTTAGAAATCGCTATTTTAAGCCTCGGATTAGTGTTCCTTTTCATTGAAGTGTTCATCACACCAGGATTTGGTGTGTTGGGAAGTTTGGGACTTGTGTTGACGCTTTTTGCTTTGATGACTATGCAAATTCCTGAATTTAATTTAAGCATGCCCGTTTTAAGTTTTTCTGTGGCATTCGATCAGTTGGTTTGGAGATTTGGCGCATTTTTAGCTTCATGTGTTTTGGGGCTAATTATTGCTTGGCAGGTGACAAGATATTTTTTACAAAAAGCACCTTTTTTTAAAAAAATGATTCTACAAACCACGCTAGAAAAACCTCAAAGCTTGTCAAGTGCGCTTTTAGGAGAAGTTGGATTGACGCTTTCGCCTTTGCGCTGCAGTGGGAAAATAGAGTTCAAGGGCAAAGTTTTTGATGCTTTATGCACTTCTGGGTTTATAGAAAAATCTAAAAAGGTTAAAATCGTGGGCGTTAGAGGTCAAACTTTAATTGTGGAGAGTATGTAATGCCATTTGTATTAGGTTTTTTTGGACTTGTGCTTGTCTTTTTAGAATTTTTTGTACCAGGCGGTATTTTAGCACTTCTTGGATCCTTGTGTTTGGTCGGTTCTTTGATTTGGACAGCTTTGAGTTTTTCTATGCTGACTGTGCTTGTCTATTTTGTCATCGTTCTTGTCGCTTTTATCTTTACCGTGCGTTTTGCGCTTTACAAAGTGAAACAAAAACACATTTCTTTAGAAAGCGATTTTGAAGGATCTACAGCCAATGTATTTGATGCCAGCTTGATCAATGAAGCGGGAGTTGTCTTGTCTGATTTGAAACCTTCTGGATTTATTAAAGTGAATAATCAAAGAGTACAAGCTGTGAGTGAATGTGGTTTTATCAAAAAAGGCAAAAAAATCACAGTGACCAATGGCAAAAGTTCGTATTTAATTGTTAAACCTTTGTGAGGAGTTTTTATGTTAATTTTTTCAGTTATTCTTTTATCAATCGTTGCACTCATTTTTTTATTGATGATTGCAAGCTATGTGGGATTGTGGTTTAGGGCCTTTGTCTCAGGCACCCCCATTCAACTCTTTAATATTATTGGGATGAGCCTTAGAAAAATCCCACCAAAACTCATCGTAGATACGCGCATCATGTCCTACAAAGCGGGACTCAAACAGATCGGTGTGCAAGATCTAGAAACACACTATTTGGCAGGCGGAAAAGTACTTGACGTGGTCCAAGCGATGATTGCGGCAGATAAAGCCAATATTCCACTAGATTGGAGACAAGCGACTGCGATTGATCTTGCAGGACGTAATATTTTTGAAGCGGTGAAAACCTCTGTCTATCCAAAAGTGATTGACTGTCCTGCGAGAAAAGATGGAGAATGGATCGTTGCTGTGGCAAGAGATGGGATTCAGCTGCTTTGTCGTGCAAGGGTGACTGTACGTACCAACATTGCGCAGCTTGTCGGAGGAGCGACAGAAGAGACCATTATTGCAAGAGTCGGTGAAGGGATTGTGACTGCCATTGGGCAATGCAAAACACACCAAGAAGTACTAGCGGATCCACAACTGATTTCTGAGCTTGTACTAAATAAGGGACTAGATGCCCAAACAGCCTATGAAATTTTGTCTATTGATATTGCAGATATCAATGTAGGGGAAAATATTGGTGCTCGTTTGAGAGAAGCACAGGCAAAAAGTGATATGGAAATTGCAAGAGCCAAAGCGGAAGAAAAACGCGCCTTTGCTGTAGCAACCAAGCAGGAAAATGAGGCCAAAATACCACTTGCGATGGCAAAAGCCTTTGAAGCTGGTAATTTGGGAATCATGCAATACACAAAGCTCAAAAATATTGAAGCAGATACCCATATGCGTGAACAAATAGGAAAAGAAGTCAGGGTGGATTAAATGTCAGAAGATCTTATTGGCGCAGTTGTTATCGGTATTTTTCTCGTTATACGTGGGCTGATTTGGTTTGCTAAACGCAAGAAAAAGCAGCCTACGAAAACTTCTCAAGAAACTAAACTCGAGAACATTTTCGACGAGAAAAAGACAAAAAAGCTTTTCGATTATTTTGAAGAAGAGTCAATAGAAGATCAGATAGAGCCTGTATTGGAAAAAAAGATTGTCAAATCCATCCAACCTCCGCCTTTGCCACCAGTGCCCGAAAAAATGCAAAAGAACCCTTTACAAAAGTATGTAATATTTCATGAAATATTGAAAAAACCCAAGAGTCTAGAATCTGAAACTGATGCTTAAGCATTAACTCCAACTCATAGGAAGCGCGAAAAGAACGATCTACTGTGTCTTGGCTCTTCGTCCAACTCTCACTTGAGTTGGACTTCATCGCAATCCTTGTATCTCATTCCTTTCGCTCTTCCTCTAAATTGGATTTACTGCTTAAACATCAGTGAAGATCTCTATTTTTTAGACTTTTTATGAGCGGTGGCTTTTTTGGGAGTTTCGGTTTCTTTTGGCGCTTTTTCACCTTGCATCAAGTTTTTGAATTCAGTATCACTCATTGCTTCTTTAAATTCAGCGATGGTTTGAATTTTTAGGTGCGATTCAGCAAACAAAATTTTTCGACCCTTTGCTTTGATAATGAAAAGCGTTGTTTTGGGAGAAATGGCACGTCGCTCCAAAATTTCAATATCTGTGGAGCGGTTTAAGCGCACTAGGCGCTGATTAGAGAACTTTTTGAGTAAATAGACAGTGAGGATCAAAAGAGCGATGATGCCAGCTAGCACAAAAAGCATTTTGGCAAGCTCTTGTCCAAAATTCATATCGGGAATATTTTTTGCAGGGACGACATCTTCTGTGATTCCCATATCAGCAAGAGCCACAGCTCCCACCAAAAATAAGGCAAAGAATAACATTTTCTTCATACTTTTAAGTTAAGAGATTTTAAATTTTTTTTCTATTCTTTTTATTCATCTCTTTTGATATGGTGACGTTATGAAATTGTTGTTGTGGGTCTTACCCCTGTTTTTTCTCTGTGGATGTTATAAAAATCCGCCTGAAGATCATCTAGATGAAATGCCAACGGCAAGTAATACGTCGATGATTAAAAAAGAGGATGGTGAGCCCAAAAATGAAATGCAGATGCCAGGTATGGGCATGCCTCAACAGCCCTCAATGGAATGATAACCTGAGTTTTGGGTTTATAGCCAGCGCTTCCAATGAAAAATCACTGTAGAAATAAGACAAATGGCAAGAGTGCCCATCATAATGAAGCCAAACGCATGTTCGTCTTCTTGAAAGGGGAGTTTGACGTTCATGCCATAAAGAGAAGCAATGATTGTGGGAATGGTGAATATGATCGTAATAGCGGTCAAAAGCTTAATGGTTCTATTTAAACGATTTGTAAAAATTGTTTGATAGCAATCTCTTAAAGAACGGATACTTTTTAAATTTACGTCACATATATCTTCACTCTGCTTGGTAGAATTGAGCAGATCTTCTAAATAATCTTTATCATTTTCATAAAGTCGAACAAATCGACCTGTGGATAAAACAAATAAGGTATTTTTCAGGGGCACAAGTGTAGACCTATAATGGTTTAAGATCTCTTCGCTCTTTGTTAAGGATAAAATATCTTTACTATCCACCTCTTCGACTCGAGATTTGGTTTTAAAGACATTGAGCTGCAAGTGTTTAATTTGTGTGGTGAATGATTGTGTGATGCGCATGAGTAAATAGAGCATGAATTTGGATTTGAGTGTGGTGGTGATTGCAGGATTTTGTTCGAAGAGATTGGATATGATAGGGTTAACAAAAGGCGAGATGGTAATAATGTATTGAGGGGTTAAAATGATCGTCAAGGTTTCTGTATGCAGATTTTGTCCGGATATTGTGGGATTTCTGACAAATAAAATGATGGTATCATTTTCCATTTCAATACGCGGCATTTCAAAAGGATCTAGGCTATCGATTAAATCTGTTAAGGGAAGTTCTAAAATTGTGGCAAGTTCTTCAATATCCTGACGGGTGGCATTTTCCACATTGACCCAGCATCCAGGCTCTAAGTTTTCTAGTGTCTGGAAGTTATGATCGTGTTCCGATTTGTGAAAAAGCGTAATCATGTCAAACTGTACGTTAAGTTCTCTTGGCCTTTTTCTATCGGATTATTCTTTTTTTGTAAAAGGGACTGTTTAAGAGCTTAAGGATTTGTTCTCGCTGAGTTGAGATTCAAGTTTTTGGATCCTTTCTTTGAGTTCTTTAAGAATGGAAGGGAGCTTTTTCTGAGTCACAATTTGGCGGTGCCATAGATTCATGTCTGTTGCTGGAGTGCCTGCATATTTTCCAGGCTTTGTAATACTTTTAGCAACAGCGCCTCTTGCGGCAATGAGTGATTGAGCACAAATTTCTAAATGGCCGACAGCAGCAGCTTGTCCACCGAACATGACGTGGTGACCTGTTTTTGTTGATCCTGCAATGCCTACTTGGGAAACGAGGATATTGTAAGGGCCGATTTCTACACTATGTGCAATTTGCACAAGATTATCGATCTTGGTGCCTTTTTTAATGAGGGTCTTTTTAAAGCGCGATCGATCGATTGTGGTATTGGCTCCAATTTCAACATCTTCTTCAATTTCCACAATACCCATCTGTTCTAGCTTAATATGCTCGCCTTTTTCATTTTGCGTGTATCCAAATCCGCAAGAACCAATAACAGCACCTGGTTGAATGATCACGCGATCGTGCAAAATAGAACCTTCTCTAAGTGTGACATTGGAAAAAATTTGGCAGTCTAGCCCTATTTGGCAGTGGGCAAAAATGGTGGTATTCCCATGGATAGTGGTGCCTTTTTTTATCACGACATGAGCGTCGATGATACAATTTGGACCAATGTTGACATCATCTTCAACTTGAGCTGTTGGATGGATTGTAGTTGTTTTATGGATGTTGGGAAAATAGGAACGTTTTTTTTCTCCATGAAAATAGGCAAGCATTTCTTGAAAAGCTTTAGTTGGATTGTCGGTTACAAGATAATTGCGGTTTGAATCCAATTCGATGTTGAGTTCTTTGGGTATGAAAACAGCTCCAGCATTGGATTGTTTCATCTGATTTAGATAATTGAGTTTGCCTAGAAAAAAGGTTAAAAATGAGATATCATTTGGAGTTGCAGTGTCTAAAGCATCCACTCCTGAGATGAGTGTTTTGGGGTCACCAATGAGTTTAGAGGACGTTTTATAAGCCACGTCCTCTAAAGTAAGTACTTTATTCATTTTCCACTTTTTCAGTTTCAGATTTTTCTTTTGTTTTATCAAATTCTACATCCATTTGATTGATCACCAAATCTGTAAAATCCATAGCTGGATCATGATAAAAAATGGTTTCTTTATTCACCACTAAAGAACATTTTTTTTCTCCAGCAACAACACCAGAAGCGCTATTTACATAGGAAAGTAATTCTTGTACCAATTTGCCTTGAGCTTGTTGCATCATTTCTTGAAATTGCATTTGAAATGCTCCAAGCTGCTGCTGCAGGGTCTCTTTTTCTCTTTTTAAATTGCCCTCTTCTTCTGGAGAAATGGCATCTAAATGGTCTGGATCACTCAGTTTTGCTTCGAGATCTTTCAACTTTTTATGAGCTTCTTCAAATTGACTAGATAATTTTTCATTTAACTCTTTCATCTCTTTTTGTTTTGCCATGCCAACTTTAGATTTTTCAAAACACTTAGCGAAATCTACAACGATCACAGGAAGATTTTCATTGGCTAAAAGCTTCATTGGGGCAAAGAGAAAAAACAGGGGTAAAAATGTAAGTAAAATTTTTTTCATCATAAAGTTCTCCTTTTAAGTTTTCATAACTGTAACAAAATATAGCATTCTACAAAAGAAAAAGATCAATATCGGAAAGGTTAATATTGAGCGCCGATACTAAAAAACCAATTTTTTACATTTCCTCTGTAGGGTTCATTGATAGGGTAGCCATACCCGAAAGTGAAGGGGAATTGGTTAAGAAGGTTCAAACGTATACCCACACCAACAGAAAGCCCCCAATTCCTTTGGATGGTCGCTTCATATTGCGATTCGTCTTTTTGGGCATTTTCTTTTTTAATTTGCAGATATTGAGGTGTTTGGACATCTTTAAACCAGCGCGTGTTTGTCAAAGCTCCTGCATCAAAAAACGCAAAGAATTGGAAGGTTTCAAAAATAGGATAAAAGAAAGGAATAGGGTAAATGTATTCAATGGATCCAAGAGCATAGGAAATGCCTCCTAGAGGATTGCCATCACTATCTTTTTTGCCAATATGGTAAGGACGATAACCACGCACAGTATTTTCTCCACCCATGTAAAACCGTTTGTTTGAGGGCATTGTCTCAGGATTGGTTTTTCCAAAAGGCAAGCTAACTTTGACATCAAAACGGGTTTTAATAATCCCTAACTTTTTCAAAGAAATGTAGTAGGAATTGATGTAACCTAAGCGTGTATACTCAAAATCACCGCCAAGTCCAGCATAAGCTGCTTCAAGATTGGATCTAAATCCACGATTAGGTTTTTGTACGTTATCTGTATTATCGTAATTAAAATTGATCCCTGTTGAAGAAATCACACCACCGGGTGGCAATTTATCGGTTTGAACACCTGCTTGTTTTTGTTCATTATCCTTTTTTATTTTTGCCTTATTGTAGGTATTTTCAATGGTATATCTCCAACCAAATGTCCAAAATGCGTTAATAGGATAGCTTGCAAAAAGAGAACCTGAATTGGTTTTGATATCCACATTTTCGTTGTAAGCATTGTTTTCTGTTCTTGCAAGATCAAATCCAAATCTCCAAAGGGTATCTCCTAGGTAAGGTGTCATCCAAGTAAAGTTGTAGTTTGTGTCTTTTCGACCAGGAGCGACGCGGATATGGAGATATTCGCCATTTCCTCTAAAAGCGCGCAGGCCTTTGCGATGCAAAGATCCAATACCTTTATAATTAAAGTTTCTTTCTGTGAGTTCCACTCCAACAAAAAAGTCGTCAGTAGAACTAAAGCCTCCAAAGACATTGAATGCTCCTGTGGAAGTTTCTTCAACTTCAATGTAGACATCTCTTACGTAAGGTGCTTTTTGCTGATGAGTATCGGGTTTTTTTGCATAAACATTGACGCGTTTGAAATAGTTGGTGGCCATTAAACGTCTTTCTGTGGCCTTTAATTTTCTGGAATCAAACGTTTCTCCAGGAACAAGTAAGCTTTCATGCAAAATGACCGATGTTTTTGTTCTGATATTGCCAATTACACGAATTAATCCGATGATATACTGATCTGATTCATCGACTTGGAAATGTACCCTGTAGGCGTTTTCTTCGGGAACAAGATGTGTTTCGTAGAAGACATTGGTGTCGATGTATCCTCGTTTGCCATAGAAATCTTTGATTTTGTTTGCAGCTCTTCTTAAAGCTTCTGGAGAATAGATATCTCCTTTTTTTACATCAATAAATTGTCTGAGTTGGTCTTGAGTGTATTGTTGGTTTCCAGAAAACGTGATTTCTTGGATGGTGTATTTTTTACCCTTGTTAATATCAAAAATAATGTCCACCTGTCCTGGCTTTGTGCTATCTTTGATCTGCACGTTGACGATGGTATCAGCATAGCCTCGATTTTGGAAGAATTCGATGATTTGAGCTTTGTCATATTCAAGGTGTTCTTCATTTAAATATCCAAATGTTGTGAACCAAGAAGTGAGAATAAAATAGGGAGCTGTGACAGTAAAGCTCTTAATTTTGCTCTGTTCTTTTTTAGAAATACCCTCAATTTTCACAGAATGGATCTTACCAGAACGTCCTTCATAAATCTGGATTTCGATTTTAATCTGATCATCTTCTTGTGGAGTGAGTGTGTACGTAACATGAGATTCGAAAAAGCCTTCTTTAATATAGAACTCTCGAAGTTTTTTCAGCCCGCGATTAAATTCCGTGCGATCAAAAACAGTGCCTTTAGAAAGGCCCAATTCTTTTTCTAAACGTCGACTTTTGAAAAGTGCATTTCCCACAAAATCAATCTCTGAAATCGTAGGCTTGGGTGTTAAATACAGAGTAATGACAAGGCCGTCTTTTTCTTCATAGATCTTTGGATCCACTTTATCAAATTCTTGAGAAAGCATCTTAAGATCTAAGTCAAACTCTTCTTGGGAAAAGGTGTGTCCGGCCTTAGTATTTAAACGATTTAAAATCGCTTGCTTATCAATATCCTGCGTGTCCGATTGCACCACGATATTGATTTTATTAATCATCTGATTTTGGTAATCAAGGCTGTAGCCTTTTGCAGAAAAAAGCAAAACAAACAAAAAAGTAAACGAAAATAAACTTCTCAAATTCATAAATTTGGTCCGCATCATAAAAATTTACACTTTTGCGAGCAACCTTAAAATTGCAATCGGCTTTGCACAGCTCTAGATAGCGTGCCTCCGTCAACAAAATCTAAGGAACTCCCAAGTGGAAGCCCAAATGCTAGCCTTGAAATATGCACATCGAGATGCTTGAGCTCTTCTTTCAAAAAAAGAGCCGTTGCATCGCCTTCCAATGTGGAATCCAACGCTAAAATCACTTCTTTAATTTCTTGCTTTTGCAAACGCCCAAAGAGCTTTTGCATATTTAACTTTTCTTCAAAGTCATCAATCGGGGATAACTGCGCCCCTAAAACATGGTAAAGTCCAGTATACTGATGTGTGTCTTCAATTGCAAACACATCTTTTGCAAAAGAGACAACACACAAGAGTGTTGTGTCTCTTTTTACATTTGCACAAAATGGACAGTGCTTTTCAATTTCCATAGCACCACATGTTTTGCAAAAGCTAATTGCCTGTTTTGTTGTGGCAATATATGTTCCCATTTTTTGTAAAACGTCTTCATCAAAATTGAGCAGTGCAAAGGCAAATCTTTCTGCACTTTTTGTGCCCACGCCTGGAAACTTTCGAAACGTTTCAATCAGTTTAATCAAATGTTCTGGATACTTTACCATAAAGAAAAAGAGTAGCGTTTTTCTTTTTATGGTGCACGCAATTTTATTACTCATAATGTAAATATATCGTTGAAGTGTTTGGGGTTGTTTCCAAACATGTGAATGTAATGGTAGCTGCTCTAGAAATGGCATCCAATAATTCTTGCTTATTCGAACATTGAGAAGCTTGGTTGTCATTAATGATGAGATTACTTTCTTTTAATGAATGTGTTTTGGGTGGTTCAAGCCAAAACACTTGTCCACAAATATAACCATCTTTAAGTCCAAATTGAACAACATGTGTTGGATTGGATATTTTATGATAATTTTCTAAGACTGAAATAGAAGAAGTCATATGGCCTCAAGATATATTCAAAAGAAAATGTAAAATTTATTTCAATTAAGCACAACTTTTAAGATTCAACAGGAACAAAGAATTTTTTGCCAACATAAGCAAGAAATATCGCAAAACCATGTACCCAATCTGTGACACAGCCTCTGTTGATGACAGGTTTTGAAAAATAAAGAGAGGTTCCTGGAGCAATCACTGTTTTACCAGGATTGTTTTCTGCGATTTTCTTTGCGATACTGTTATTTCCTTTTCCTGTCGAGCATGCATCAAGAATAATCACAGCATCTTTTGCACATGGAGAAAAGCCTCCATTTTTAGTAAATGTTTGCGTATCAGGAATCTTAATACTGTAAGAATCTCCATGAGCAACAATATCTACAACCCGTATTTGCCTTCCTGGATGTTGGGATTGAAGTGTTTTCAAGTGCTGTTCAATTTCACCATCCTCAAAAACAACTTTTGCGCTTACGTCAAAATCTTGTTGGAATTTTTGAATTTTATAATGGTGATAATAGTAAAGATGAGTGCCTAAAATAGCGCCATTTGTATCTTGTGAGCTGACAAAGTAGACACAAATGGGCTTAGAAGAATCTACTGAAGGGGTGATTTGTTCAAAATCTTTGGCCAATTGTGTTGCATTTTTAGCAAATTCACCTGGTGTTACGCGATGTGTAATGAGTTCACGAATCAGTATAAGATAATTTTGAAAAATTGTAGAAATCTTATTTGCAAGTGAACTTTCTGGAGGGTGTGGTTTGAATCTTTTTGAGTAAGCCACCGGTAAGTACGAGAAAAGAAGCTCTCGGGGAAGCATTAAAATTCTGGAAGTTTGAATGTTCATAGAGGAGTGTTATAAAATAACTTGTAAAAAGGCAAGTTTAAAAAATACCTGTTAAGTCATTATTTTAAGAAGTTTTGAAAAAAGGGGCGATGTGCTAGAATGCACCTATTTTATAGGATTTTAAGATGCGAGCAAGAATTATTGGCACTGGCCGTTATTTACCAAAAAAAGTTTTGACAAACAAAGACTTTGAGAAAATGGTGGAGACGACCGATGAGTGGATTGTATCAAGAACAGGCATTCGGGAAAGGCGCATTGCTGCAGATAATGAGTTTACCTCGACAATGGGCGTTGAGGCGGCAAAAAAAGCGCTTGAAAGTGCACATTTGAAAGCAGATGATATCGACTTGATCTTAGTGGCTACACTCACTCCTGACTATATTTTTCCAAGCGTGGCCTGTTTGATTCAAGAAGCTCTTGGAGCTAAGTGTGCAGCGATGGATTTTCAAGCAGCATGCACAGGATATCTGTATGGACTTGCCATAGCAAAAGGTTTTATCGAATCTAAAGTATATAAAAATATTTTACTTATCGCTTCTGAAAAACTCTCTAGTATTGTTGATTATGAGGATCGTGCGACGTGCGTGTTATTCGGTGATGGGGCGTCGGCATGTGTGATCTCAGATAAGGGTGATGGGTTTGAAATTTTGGACTGTGTTTTAGGCGCAGATGGATCGCAATCAGAATTAATCATTCAGCCAGCAGGTGGATCTAAAATGCCAGCAAGCGCAGAAAGTGTGGAAAAAAAACTGCATACGATAAAAATGGAAGGGCGCGAAACATTTAAGCATGCTGTTAGACGCATGGTAGAAGCATGCCAGGAATGTTTAGAAAAAAACCACATCAAAGAAGAAGAGATTGATTGGATGCTGACACATCAAGCGAATGATCGTATCATTGAAGCGGTTGCTAAGCGTTTTAATATTGAAGATGAAAAAGTGTACAAAACCATCCATAAATATGGAAATACATCAGCCTCTTCTATCGGGATTGCATTCGATGAATTGATTGAAGAAAAAACGATCGATTTAGAGCAGCATCTTCTTTTGACTGCATTTGGTTCGGGATTAACTTGGGGAGCGACAATATTGAAAAAGGTGAAACAATGAAATACGCATTTTTGTTTCCTGGGCAAGGTGCTCAATGCATAGGCATGGGAAAAGATTTTTATGAGCAATTTGACGTAGCAAAAGCTGTTTTTGAAAAAGCCAATGCTCTTTTGGGTTTTGATCTCACAAAAATCATTTTTGAAGGTCCCATAGAAACCCTCACACAAACAAAATATTCCCAAGTGGCCATCTTTGTAGTCTCTATGGCAATTTTAGAAGTCATCAAAACACGCATGCAAAAGCCCCATTTTGTGGCGGGCTTGTCCCTGGGGGAATATAGCGCACTTGTTGCCGGAGGATGGCTTGGATTTGACGAAGGGCTGCAGCTTGTGTGGAAACGTGGCGGTTTGATGCATGAAGCATGTGATGCGAAAAAAGGGGGACTGACTGTCATTTTAGGTTTGGATGAAAAAGAGATTAAAGATGTGGTTGCAAAAGCTCATCTGCCGCATGATTTATGGATGGCAAATCTCAACTGTCCTAAACAAGTGGTTTTATCAGGCTCACCAAAGGGATTGGATGTGGGTATCAAACTTGCACTTGAAAAAGGCGCGAAAAAAGCCATTCCTTTAAATGTGCACGGTGCATTTCATTCTGGCATGATGCAGAGCGCTGAAAAAAAGCTCAACGCTTATTTAGAAACGCTTGATTTTAAAAAGGGATATGCAGATATTGTCATGAATACAACAGGTCAAATGACTCACACAATAGAAGAGATCAAGCGCAATTTAAAATGCCAAATGACAACACCTGTGTATTGGCAAAAAGGGATTGAAACCATGGATTCAAAGGTTGATATGTTTATTGAAATTGGATGTGGAAAAGTCTTAAGCGGACTCAATCGACGCATTGGAACAAAAGCTAAAACTATCAATGTTGAAACAGTAGAAGATTTGAAAAAAGGGAGTATCTAGTGGAAAAACAGTTGGATGGCTACGTGGCCATTGTAACAGGTTCGACAAAAGGTATTGGCAAAGCGATTGCAAAAGATTTTGCTATGAAAGGAGCTGATGTTGTTGTCATTGGAACCAATAAAGAGCGCGCCGAAAAAGTGGTCAAAGAACTCGAGCAATTGGGTTCAAAAAGTTTTTATAAAATTTTGGATGTGTCCGATTTTGATGCTGTCCATCAAGCAATGGATAAGGTTCTGCAAAAAATGGGTAAAATCGATATTTTGGTCAACAATGCAGGCATTACTAAAGACAATTTATTGATGAAAATGAGTGAATAAGATTGGGATCGTGTGATCGATGTCAATTTAAAATCGGCATACAATTTTCGCCACGCGTTGATTCGTCCTATGATGAAAGCGCGTTTTGGAAAAATTATTAATATTACGTCTGTCGTTGGCTTGACAGGAAATATGGGTCAGGTTAATTATTCTTCTTCGAAAGCAGGACTCATTGGTTTAACCAAATCCGTAGCAAAAGAGGTCGCTACAAGAGGGATTTGTGTGAATGCCATTGCTCCAGGTTTTATTGAAACGGAGATGACAAGTCAACTGAAAGAAGAGGTTAAACAAGCTATATTGAACCAAATACCGATGAAAAGAATAGGAAATGTGGAAGATATTGCAAAATGCGCAAGCTTTTTAGCAAGTAAAGACAGTGATTACATCACAGGTCAAGTTTTCACGGTAGATGGTGGGATGACAACCTGAATTTTAGGTTTAGTTTGCTCAGAATCATGAGGAGATTATTCTTAAATTCTCGGGTTTTTTACCGCAGGGAATGGTCAAGGCCATTTTTAAGGTAAAAAGCATGAGAAGAAAGAATTATCTCCCTGAAGATGAGTGAAATAAATCCAAAATTTAGGTTGAAAACTTAAAGATTAAATTCAAACATGTGAGGTAACAATGTCTGTAAAACAAGAAGTGATTGATATTATTGTGGAGCAATTAGGAGTAGATCCTAAAGAAGTAATGCCTGAAAAATCTTTTATTGAAGATTTGAACGCGGATTCTTTGGATCTAACAGAACTCATTATGACATTTGAAGAGCGTTTTGGTTTTGAAATCGCTGAAGAAGAAGCTGAAAAACTCAAAACTGTGGGCGATGTCATCAGCTATATTGAAAAGAAGAAAGGCGAATAGTTTTACTGATGTTACACACTAACTTCTGACTACAGGGACGCGGTCGCAACCAATTCGCACCATGTCGCTCATGCCTGTGAAGATTAAAATTACTATAGAGCAAGTTGTGCCATTGTATCAAAAGTTAGCTCTGAAAATTAGGGAATTGAAAACCTTAGGAATGACAAATATTAAAATTGCTGAAAAATTAAATATCAGCGTTAAAACTATTCGAAAAGGTTGTTCAATCCCATGAAAAATTTAAATTCTCTTATTAGAACTAAAAATTTGAGTCTCAATAGATTCTTTTAATGAACGCATTGCCTGCTGTATCTCAGAGGGCTTACTTCCATGTTTACCACCTGCAATAACTAAACATTGACAAGCTTGCTCAAATATTTGAAGATATTTTTTTTAAAAAAAGAACTTTTAAGAATATTTTGCAACCAATGTGTTTGAAATGGAGTAGAAGTTCCTCTCCCCTTAAAATTTCCCTCTAGTTCTTGCACTAATGCTTTTATTTCAATGTTAAAATCTTCTTCATTCTTCTTCCGTTTATGTCGATTTTTAATCCAATATAAAACAACGAGAACAATACCACCCGAAATTATCGGAGAAATCAAATCTTTCCACCAACTCATATCTACCTCTATAATTTACCCCCATTATCTCCATAAGAATCCTTAAAACGACATGATACAAAAACACAGTTAGGATTCCAAATAAAAACTGAACAAAATAAATATCCTTTCCCTATCTAGTTGGTTGCAATGGCGGAGGCTGCAAAGAGTAATCTACTTCGTATTCCTCCTCGCACAACTCTTTGGAGTTGCACTTGTCGGACGTACTTGTATCTTCCCCTTTTCGCTCTCCCTCTAAATCAGAATTTACTGCATAACATCAGTTACTTTAGTTACTTCAGTTATTGCAATTTTCCTAAAATCATTTTCGCGTCCTTTTCTAGGACGCGCTTTTGTTCTAAAAGTTCAAATTCTTTTTGAATCATTTTTATGCAAAGATCAAGACCTTGATCTTCAAATTCTTTGAGGATTTTTTCTACTAAGCCAAGCACCTGTTTTTGCGTTTTTGCGAGCTTGATAATCCCTTGATCAAAAATGACAAAAATACCCTTTTTCAATGTGCCATTTTCGATTTTTTTAAAGCGATTTTTTGTAAAAATATAGGCTTTGTATTGAGTGCCTTTAATTGTCACTAAACGTTTTGCTTTTTCAATGTGCATTTCAAAGGTCGATGTGGTGGTTGTTTTGAGAAGTTCAAGTATGGGTTTTAAGCCGCTATCTAACGCGTCAAAGAGAAGAAGGGACCATTTTTTAGAAGAGTCTTTAATTTGGGCTTTGGTTCCAAAAGGGGTGTTGGAAAAAAGCTCAAAGGCATTGAGCTTAATAAAATTCGAGCGTACATTTTGAAGAGGGTCTAGAAATAGATAATTTTCTAAAAAAGTGCCAAGCTGCACGTCAAAATGCTCTTTTTGTTGTAAAAAGGCGTTTTGTTTTAAAAGTTTTCCCTGCTCTTTTAACATTTCATGGCATGTGTCCAAAGATAGATCTAAATCAGTAATTTCTTCAAAACCATAGACTTTTTCCACCCTTCCGCCTGAAATAATCTCTTGGGCTTTTAAATTCAGTTGTTTTAGAGGTTTTGTGAGTGTTTTTGCTAAGTAAAATAGAAAAATTAAGGCAATAATGGCTAAGATAATCCCTACCCAAAGAGCTGTGAATAAAAAAAGACGCAACGTACGATCTAGCATATTTGCAAAAAAGGTGATTAAAAGGGCAGATTGGTTATCTATAGGAAAGATCATTGTGATGAATACTTGATTTTCATCTTCTAAACGCTGAATAGAGCTAAAGCTATTTTGTTGACTATGGATAGCATCTTGAATGGTATGTGTTTTAGGAAGATGAGTTTTTT